>NZ_JACAXD010000017.1:0-1194 GCF_013391485.1 Acinetobacter sp. SwsAc5 | reverse complement strand
GCACAAAGATTTCATAACTATATGATTTTAAAAGTTTTGATTATTTTTTGATCCAAAATTAAATTTATTTAAATCAGATGCTTACATATTTATGCAACAAAGCCATTCAATGGTTAAATCTTGTGGGCCATTAAAATAAATAACTTGTGTTTCTGCAGGTGCATTACTTTGTACTTTTTCTTGGCTCACTTCATTATTTAAATTTGAGTTACATCCCATTAAACCGAATGCAAGTAATGTTGCCCCTAAAATATATTTCATTTTTGTACCTTTTCTAAAAAATTGAAGCAAACTTATACTAATGACTTTAACTTTTGATAAAAAGATGGAATTACACTTTTATACTAAATTTTACTGAAAGTAATGAAGCTAAAGTTGACTAAATAAATCAGGAATTGTCTTCTTTAAAAATTAATGCAAAAAAATATAGCAATATATGTTTCTTTAAATAAAACCTACATACACTCACATTCCTTGATCTTGAATTATTGTACGCTCATGTCATCTTAATTTTTGAATTTCAGCTATGAGTAAAAATAAAATGTACGATGCTCAGGTTTTACAGCAACAATATGAGCAATGGCATGATTTACATCGACAGATGCGAGAAGCGCAGCAAAAATGGCAAGCTGCAGAAAAGCTCTGGCAAGAATTACAGGCCTATTATCAAAGTGAACAATGGCTTGAGGACTATGAAAATGCGCCTGAACTTAGCTGCCGCGAAGGGGAATATTCTATATTATCGCAAGATACGCTATGGAATGCTTTAGAAGAGCGTCGCCAACAGGCAATTGATTGGATGAAACTGAGTTTAAGTGTGATTGAGAATTAAACTTAATCCAAACTTACATCTAATTTATTTTGATCAATAAAACTATCATCACAGTTTTATTCAGTAAATTTACTGTGAACCGTACCGGGTTTGTCGGAGACCAACTTTCTTGAGAGAATGTTCCAATGACAAAACCAAAATATACCCCTGAAATCAGAGAAAGAGCGGTTCAATTATTGATTGAATCTGAAAAAGATTATCCTTCTACTTGGGCTGCAATCACAGCTATTGCACCTGAGCAGCATGCTGCGCAAGGGTTGTACTCCTGAAACATTGCGTGTTTGGTATTTAAAGCATATGGATCAACTAAATCCTGCCAAAGTACAACAGATATCTGACCAAGAAAAAATGAAGCAAATGGA
>NZ_JACAXD010000016.1:0-71084 GCF_013391485.1 Acinetobacter sp. SwsAc5 | reverse complement strand
AGTATTTGGATTGTCACTGCTTGCTCCAAAGTTAACATGTTGAGCAGTCCAAAATGACCGCTATATTAACCAAGGGGGTCAGTTTTTAAATGCCATTAGGGGGTCATTTTTACACTGCCGCTAACACGCTTGAGGATACAAGGGGGAAGTCAGCAGGCTCAAGGTCGGACGTTGCTGATTAAAGCGGAAAGAATCTGTAAAAACCAGAATATTTTTTCCGCTCTGAAATCCTGCCAAGTATCCAACGACAGCGTGATGTAATGTTAATTTCAGGACGGCAACAGTATTCATGGTTCCTCTCCTCCGAGAAGACCTTTCCATGGGTTAGTCATTAAGTCATCCTGATCTTCAATAGTGACTTTAATTTCATCATTCAATAATTGTCTAATCAAATGAACCTTATCATCAGGGATGAGCATCAGTTGAGCATTTAGTCCTGCCGCAATAATTTCTAAGGTATCTAATCGAGGATTGCCTTGACTTTCCAGTTTTTGGTACTGCTGTCTTGAAATGCCTGTACGTGATTGCATATCAACTTGCTTTAAACCCAATAGGGTTCGTCTTTTTTTGACTTGCTGTAGTAAAGACTTATTTAGTGTAGACATATTTATTGCTTTTTGGTGGTGTAAGAAGCATATTAGTTGCTTTTTTATTAAGAAGCAATGATAGAAATTATTAACAGGCTCCGCGGCATCAATATTTAGGATCTAGGCAAGCTGATCTTGTTTAACATAAGCCACTTAGTAGTAGCTAATACTATCTTTTGTTTTGGAGTTTTTTTTATCTTGTATGATTGATACTCTGGAGCATCATCTACACGGTTTTTTGTTCACAGTTTTGAAAGAGCACTTTTGTAAACTTACTTTTTTAAGTATAAAAATTTCTTATGAAGTAAAATATTGAATAAAACAACAATAAAAAAGCCTCAGTCATTCAACTGAGGCTTTTAGAATCTGGAGCGGGAAACGAGACTCGAACTCGCGACCCCAACCTTGGCAAGGTTGTGCTCTACCAACTGAGCTATTCCCGCATGCGGTGTATAATACATGATGCAAAAATAGGGTCAATCATTTTTTGCATATCGTTGTACTGACTGAATAAATAAACAACATTTTTAGAAAAAACAGCAGTCATCAGCCTAAATTTCATAACGAAAAGTGGTGCGAATCGTAAATCGAAGAATCCTCACGGCAAGATGCTGCGAATCACACAGAACACGTTATACTTCAGAGAGCTTTTAAAACCATTCGGGGAAATACAAGCATGAGCTTAGAACAACAGTTGCTACAACGCTTAGCCGTTTTCAATCCAAGCCATTTAGAGGTGGTGAACGAATCTGCAGGACATGGCGGTTATTTCCCGGGTAAAGAGTCGCATTTTAAAGTGGTGATGGTGAGTGAAGATTTTCAGGGGCTACGCGCCGTACAACGTCATCAAAAAATTTATGCTGCTGTGGGTGACTTACTCGCCCCAAGTAAAATTCATGCATTAGCAATTCATGCCTTTGTTGCATCTGAATGGCAGGGACAAGACACCAGCAGTCCAGAATGCGCCCACGCACCAAAAAAATCGTAATGGATTGAAATAAATGGAAAATTTAGGAATGCTGAATACCATTCACGTTGCTGCAGCGGCTTTATTATTTTTGGTGCTGTTTGTACGTGCCATGACTTTGTTTAAGGGCACACAAAATAACTCGCCTAATCCTAAAGCGTGGACAGTCTTTGTGGCATTGCAACATTCAGCACTGACGTTGATTGTAGTGACAGGTGTCATTGCTTTGTTTTTAAAAGACTTTCAAGTCGAAACATGGTTTTATGCCAAAATTATTTTATTTTTGGTGATGCTGTCATCTTTAATCAAAGCGTATAAAAAAGATGACAGTATTTTGTTGATTCAACGCCGTGTTGGTTGGGGCTTAGCCTTAGTCGCATTTTTTGCCATTTTAGGTTTGGTGATGTTAAAGCCAAGCTTTGGCTAAGTCAGCAGATCTTATTGTGGATGTTGCTCGTGGGTGTGAACTCACGAGCATTGAATGTATGTAAATATTGGCAAAAGATTGGCTGCATATTTGAGCACTGGTGAATTGTTAGACATAATTCGGCAAGAATATTTACAGCTCAGTTAAACTGAAGTGATGTCACAACAAAAATTGAAAAGAGGGGCGGCAATGCGCACACGTGTGGTGTTTAATCAGAAAGGTGGTGTTGGAAAATCCAGTATTACCGTCAATTTGGCTGCAATCAGTGCGCATCAGGGTTTAAAAACATTGGTGATTGACCTCGACCCGCAAGCCAACTCCAGCCAATATTTGTTGGGTGATGATGCTACTTATTCTGCCGACAAGCCTGCGCTTGAGCCCAACATCGAAAATTATTTTGAAGAAGTGTTGGGTGCAAACCAATCCAAAGGTTTACTGGGCAATGCTTTGGGCTCAATTTTAAAAAACCGCAGCAAAGGTTTAGAAGCTTATGTGCATCAATCGCCATTTAAAAATTTGGATGTGATTCCTGCGAGTCCGCAATTGGGCGGCTTGGCACATGCACTTGAATCGAAACATAAAATTTATAAGCTGCGCGATGCCTTGCAACAATTGTCCGATCAATATGACCGCGTGTTTATTGATACCCCGCCTGCATTTAACTTTTTTACCTTATCGGCATTAATTGCTGCAGATCGGGTGCTCATTCCATTTGACTGCGATGTCTTTTCTAAACGCGCTTTGCAAAGCCTGATTGAAAATGTGTTGGAAACTCAGGATGACCACAATGCAAACTTGCAAATTGAAGGCATTGTGGTGAATCAATATCAAGCACAGGCCAAGTTACCGCGTGAAGTGGTGCAGCAACTTAAAGATGAAGGTTTACCTGTTTTGAATAGCATGTTGCCGCCTTCGGTGTTGATGAAAGAATCACATCATAAAAATTTGCCATTAATTCATTTGGCAACAGATCATAAATTGACGCAGGCCTATCAATCATTGTTCAATGAAATTGAGCAAGCGTGATACAGAGGTAGACATGAAAACATTTGCAATTGGTCTTGTCGCGGCAAGTAGTTTATTGCTAGGGGCTTGTGCGACCACAGTGAAACCTAGCTATGTGTCGCCTACACATTATCAGGCTTTGAATTGCCAACAATTACAAAGCGAATATAACCGTATTCAGCAATATATTGAAAGCGGTGTTGAAGCACCGAAACGTACAGGTGTTGGTGTGGGTATCGGTTTAGGCGGTGGTTGGGGCAGCCGTGGCGGTTGGGGCGTTGCACCGAGTGTTTCTGTCAATATGGGACAGTCATCCAATACCAAAAGAACAGAATTGGCACGTCTTTTAGGTGAGCAAGAAGCCATTGTGCAAGCAGCAAAATTTAAAGCTTGCCCGATTATTGTTAAGCCCAAACCTGTAACATCTTAAATTTTAGGATTTGCGAATATTTTTTCTATGGTGCTGCCATTTGTGCAGCACCATTGCTTAAAAAATGTAGCAAGATAATTCAAGGTTGATCTCAATCTAATATTTTAAAAACAAAAACTTAATTTTATTTTCTGTTCTATTTACACCCTTGGGTCAGTCCTGCCAGATAGAAAAACTTGTCATTTTCAATGGCTTTCATATAAGGTGTGCTCCTATTTTTGATTTGCATGCTCTGGTGTTTATGATTGAAAGTTGGCTCTTTGTCCTAGCAATGATTGCGGTCTTGATGATTCCTGGCCCGACCAATGCGCTATTGGCAAGCTCAGCCCACCAACAAGGCATTGCCAAAACCAGTCTGCTGATTCCCGCAGAGTTTTTTGGTTATATGTATGCCATTAGTCTGTGGGCGTTATTCATTCATTTGAGTGCGCCAATTTGGCCTTATTTAATTGATATACTGCATGTTTTAAGCGCAGGCTATGTGTTTTGGATGGCTTTTCATTTATGGAAGCAGTCACATTTAGAGCAACATTGTCAAAAACACTCTGCCATTCGCCCTGCACAATTATTTTTTTCGACTTTTAAAAACCCAAAAGCCTTGTTATTTGCTGCAGGTATTTTTCCTACAGAAACGTGGGATAACCCGACCAACTTTGCCATGGTCTATGTCTTATTTGGTCTGATTTTATTGCCAACAGCGTTATTTTGGATGTCTTTTGGGCGAGCAGTTTTGGCGCGAGAAACCAATAAAGTGACGGCAGATTTGTTATATAAAGGCTCGGCTTTGCTGTTGGTGGTGTGTATGCTGCCAGTGGTAGCACGTTTTTTCTAAAGATTTAGAGATTTTTGGTGAGTTGAGCACTCATCTCACCTATTTTGAATGGATAAGGGCAGCACTGTTCAACAGGCATGCCCAAAGAATTTCACAACTTAAGCAGTTTTTTTCTTGAGTTTTTGGCGAATAAAACCAATCACTCCAGGCAAGACACTTAAAATAATAATGCCGAAAATTAAATGGGTGAAATTGTCTTTCACTATTGGCATATTGCCAAACAAATAACCGAGTGTAATAAACGACGCGATCCAGCAAAAAGCGCCAATCACGTTATAGGTCAGGAAGTATTTATAATTCATGCTGCCTGCACCCGCCACAAAGGGCGCAAAGGTACGCGCAAAAGGCACAAAACGCGCAAAAATAATGGTTTTTCCGCCGTGTCGCTCAAAAAACTTCTGGGTTTCGATCAAATGTTTTTTATTGATAAAACGTGATTCCAGTTCAAAAACCCGTGGACCAATATATTTACCAATGTGGTAATTCAGGGTGTCACCGAGTACCGCAGCAGTAAACAATAAAATACCCAAAATCCACGGATCCATCACTCCTGTCGATGCAGCCAATGCGCCTGCCGCGAACAGTAAACTATCGCCAGGTAAAAACGGCATGACCACCAAGCCCGTTTCTACAAAAATAATCAGGAATAAAATAGCGTAAATCCATACCCCATATTGGGTGATGAATTCGAGCAAATGTTCATCGACGTGTAATATAAAATCAATCAGTTCCATGGGAAAAAACAAGCGAAAGTGTGCTCAAATCCTAGCAGTCCACAGGCGGAAAGTCAGTATGAAAAGGTAAATAATTTTCACAGTGATTTTAGGGATGCTAGACCAGCCACATCGGTTCTTTTTCGTTGCATAGATGCAACAACATGTCTTTTAAATGCGTATTTATCCTGAATTTTGAAAAAACTAAGATGTATTTGTCTTCAAGAATGAATCAAAAATATAGGTGATCTGATGTTTAATCCAAATGTTGTGTTAAAAAGTGTGGTCGAAAAAGCAAGTGTGCAAGCCATTGTAAGTTTATTTGCACGTGCTTTTTTAGCGTATTTATTTATTGTATCTGGTTGGGGAAAAATTGCAGGCTATGATGCAACAGTGGGCTATATGCAAGCTATGGGTGTTTCAGGTTCATTGCTACCTTTGGTGATTTTGCTAGAACTTGGTGGTGGTTTGGCAATTCTATTCGGTTTACAAGCACGTGTCGTGGGTTTGGGTTTAGGTGTTTTTAGTCTTTTAACTGCATTTTTATTCCATGCTGCACCAGAAGATGCGCTGAATTTTATGAAAAATATTGGTTTGGCTGGCGGTTTCTTCTACATCATGCTTTACAGTGCAGGCAAAATAAGTCTAGACCATCTTTTGGAAGCAAAAAAGTAAGTCATTGATTTCCACATCAGCTCAACAATTTAAGCAATCTTCAAGAAGGTTGCTTTTTTTATGCCATAGAAAATGCATAGTCTTTTAAAACTTAGAGTATGTGGTCACTGCAATATCACGAAGAAAAATAGCCATTTTTAGGATTGTCTGAATAGTGTGCGCAAGGCGTGGAAAAATGCTAGAATAGCGCGCTTAATTCGTTTGCCTTTCATAGTTGTTTGTCATGACTACCAATACTCAAATTACTGAAGATCGTATCCTGATTCTGGATTTCGGTTCGCAATATAGTCAGCTTATCGCGCGTCGTGTGCGTGAAGCGGGCGTATATTCTGAAATGTATGCCTACGATATGTCGGAAGAAGACATTCGTGCATTTAATCCAAACGGTATTATCTTATCGGGTGGACCTGAAAGTGTTCACCAAGCGGGTAGTCCACGCGCACCTGAAATTGTATTTAACTTAGGCGTACCTGTACTGGGTATCTGCTATGGTTTACAAACCATGTCAGAACAACTGGGCGGTAAAGTTGAAGCGGGTTCAGTACATGAGTTCGGTTATGCCGAAGTCGATATTTTGGTACGTGACAAACTGATTGGTAACTTGCAAGACCGTGAAAACCAATTGCACGTTTGGATGAGCCATGGCGATAAAGTGGCACGTATTCCAGAAGGCTTCCAAATTACTGCAAGCACGCCAAGCTGCCCAGTGGCAATGATTTCTGATGAAACTCGCCGTTTCTATGGGATTCAGTTCCACCCAGAAGTGACACACACTGCAAAAGGTGCAGAGTTATTGTCTAACTTCGTCCATCAAATTTGTGGATGTCGCGGTTTATGGACACCAGAACACATCATCGATCTGCGCGTAGAGCAATTACGTCAGCAAATTGGCGATGAAAAAGTATTGCTTGGTTTGTCGGGCGGTGTGGATTCTTCTGTGGTTGCGGCATTGTTGCATAAAGCCATTGGCGATCAATTAACGTGTGTATTTGTAGACAATGGTTTGTTGCGCTTGAACGAAGGCGATCAAGTGATGCAAATGTTTGCAGAAAACATGGGGATTCGCGTGATTCGTGCCGATGCAGAACAACGCTTCTTGAGCGCGTTGGCAGGTGAAGTTGATCCTGAGAAAAAACGTAAAATCATTGGTCGTGAATTTATTGAAGTCTTTGCCGAAGAAGCGCGTAAATTAGATGGCGTGAAATTCTTGGCACAAGGTACGATTTACCCAGACGTGATTGAATCTGCAGCCAGCAAACAAGGCAAGGCACACGTGATTAAATCACACCACAACGTGGGTGGTTTACCAGAAGATTTAGCCTTTGAATTGGTTGAACCTTTACGTGATTTATTCAAGGATGAAGTGCGTAAACTCGGCACGACTTTAGGCTTGCCACACAGCATGATTTACCGTCATCCATTCCCAGGTCCAGGTTTGGGCGTGCGTATTTTGGGTGAAGTGAAAAAAGAATATGCTGACATTTTACGTTTAGCCGATGACATTTTCATGCAGGAATTGCGTGCAAGTGGTTGGTATGACAAAACGGCACAAGCGTTTGCGGTATTCCAACCTGTGAAATCTGTTGGTGTAGTCGGTGATGGTCGTCGTTATGCATGGGTAATTGCACTTCGTGCTGTAGAAACAGTGGACTTTATGACAGCACGTTTCGCACATTTACCGTACGATTTAGTCGACAAAATCTCTACCCGCATCATGAATGAAATTGCAGACGTTTCACGTGTCACTTACGACGTATCGTCTAAACCACCTGCAACAATTGAATGGGAGTAATTCAGGGATTTCACGAAGCACTGCTTCGTGCCTGAATTACGCCAAGCGCTATGCGCGCGGCAGTCGGGGTTTCAAGCAGCACTGCTGCTTGCCAGTTTTACGCCATGAGCCTATTTTAAAACACCGCTATTTAAAATGGGCGCAAGATGCGCGCAGCAGCTAGGGTTTTTTAAACATACTCTAGCCAAAAACCCAAAAAATGAGCACGTAATGTGCTCATTTTTTTATATCTTTAGATCATCCAAGATTTAACTTCTTTTTTTAAAATCGGTTCGGGTGGCTCAGACATTCCCACATCATAACTGATCACGCAGTTACGTCCGCTTTGTTTGGCTTGGTATAAGGCCAAATCGGCTTCTTTAATTAGGGTCTGTAAGTCGGTTTGTTGTGGTTTTAAACTGGATACTCCAATGGAGACAGTGAAATTAAAACATTTTTTATCAATGCACATTTCATGCTGAGCAATTTTTTGTCTTAAGCGTTCTGAAATCATCAGTGCTTCATCTAAGCTGGTTTCACTAAGCAGAGCGATAAACTCTTCACCGCCAAAGCGTGCCAAAATATCTTTACGACGCATTTCTTTACGGGCAATTTCAGCAATATTTTGCAACACCCGATCTCCAATATCATGCCCATAGGTATCATTAATTTGTTTAAAGAAATCTACATCCAACATCAATAAACAGATCGAATTCGATTTAGGCCATTCGTGAATTTTATGTTCCGCCATGTGCACAAATTGCCGACGGTTATTCAGTTGGGTCAGTTCATCGGTATGGGCTAAGGCTTGTAGGGTATGGAAATTCCAGTCATCCAGCAAACTGCGCAAAAAGTGGTGGCGTGCATTGAGGGTATTGCTCCAGCTAATATACAAACTGAGTAGCCACATGGGGATATAGACCACCATAAAAATGAGTGCATCTTGTAGGGTTGTTAAGGAGATGGCACTTAAAAAAATCAG
This sequence comes from Acinetobacter sp. SwsAc5, assembly GCF_013391485.1. Classification (NCBI taxonomy): domain Bacteria; kingdom Pseudomonadati; phylum Pseudomonadota; class Gammaproteobacteria; order Moraxellales; family Moraxellaceae; genus Acinetobacter; species Acinetobacter sp. SwsAc5. The sequence continues at coordinate 62,695 of NZ_JACAXD010000016.1, read as the reverse complement.
CACACTCATGAGCAATGAGTTATACAGAGCAGGTCGGAAACGTACCTGAATACACAGATTAGCCATCACCACAAAAATAACTGAAGCGTAAAGATAATAGCCGACCCACGGACTGTGTGATTGCGACAAAATATAAAACCAGACACCGCAGCACAGTGTGGCGCTGACCGGTAAAATTAAATCTAGCAGGCGAATATCTTTGATCAATTTAAAGCAGAAATAATTGCCAATCAGCGCCAATACAACAGCACTGAGACGGAGTGTGGCCGAGAGTGTAGTGACATCTGGAATGATGAAATAATCGATAAAGAAATACAGCAGGAACGTCATTTGCCCAATGTAATTGACTTGGCGTAAATAACGACGCTGATGTAAATTCTGGTGTTGATAAAAATGTGTTTCAAATTGCGGTGGAAGTTGCGCAGCAGGGTGCTGCAATGCTTTTTCAATTGCTTGTCGGTTTTCAAGATCACACTCAGTTGTTTTTAAAAGTTTTTCTGAGGCTTCCTGATTGCTTAAAATCTTCGAACGGGTCTGTTCCCCCATTCGAGCTTTTACAGACATAGCGATATTTACTCAAATTGACAACTTATAGTTAGGATTATGCGCAAAATGCAGAAAAAATAACCTCCCTAAATTTGGGTATTTTCTCTATTTTTTTTAAATTTTGGTCAAGATTATGCCATATATTTTAAGGTGTAGTTCAAGTTTGGACCATAAAAATCAGAACAACAAATTTCATCTTGCTCTTCGTTAGTGATTTAGCGTATTTAATAGTCAAGGAGTTTACAGAAATATAAGAGGTATAGGATGAGCAACAGCAATTATACCGAGCTTTCCAATTCAGACGATTGTGATAAGTACGTCAAGCAATTTATACAGGAATTTCCACTGCGTAGTGCTGAAATTGGGCAGGGAACTTTAATTAAACGTGCTTTACCGAGTCGGCATAAACGCATGATTGGGGCATGGTGTTTTCTAGATCACGCAGGTCCTGTTAATTTTCCACAAGGTGAAGGCTTAGATGTCGGGCCGCATCCACATATTGGTTTGCAAACATTCACCTGGATGATTGAAGGCAGCATTATGCATACCGACAGTTTGGGTACTAAGCAATTGATTCGTCCCAAACAGGTTAATTTAATGACTGCAGGTTATGGTATTTCACATACCGAAGTTGCTCCTGACACCGAAACACACATGCATACAGCGCAATTGTGGATTGCTTTACCTGATGATCAGCGCAATATGGCGCCACGTTTTGATCATTACCCTGACTTGCCTGTGGTGCAGCAAGATGGAGTGGAATTTACCATCTTAGTAGGTGAGTTTTTAAATACCACTTCGCCAGTATTGGTACATAGTAAGTTGCTAGGGGTAGATATTTATAGTGAAACCAGCACGACAACCCGTTTGCCGCTGAATCCTAAATTTGAATATGGTTTGATGATGCTGGAAGGCACAGCCACTGTGCATGGGCATGAATTAAACGATGAAAATATGCTGGTGCTTGAACCGGGCTTAACCGAAATTCAGCTAGATTTACATGCGGGTGCGCGTCTGTTGCTATTGGGCGGTTTACCTTTTGAGTCGCCAATTTTGTTGTGGTGGAATCTCGTCGGTCGTACCCAAGAGGAACTCAGCATTGCACGTGAGCAATGGGTCAATCATGATCCTCGTTTTGGCACAATACCAGACTACGATAGACCACGTTTAGAAGCGCCGACTTTCCCCGCAAAAATGCGTGCATCAAAATAAATGATGGAATATCAATCTATAGGGAGCATCTTATGGCCAAGATTGGCACAGCACAGGTACGCAGTTTAGACACGGCATGGCAAGGTCAGATCCAAAGTGGTCAGCACCAATGGAAGGTAGATGAGCCTGAAAAGTTAGGTGGTCAAGATGCAGGTCCTGCACCTTATGATCTGTTATGTAGCAGTTTGGTCGCTTGCACCATGATTACCTTGCGTATGTATGCACAGCATAAGGGTTTGGATTTTGGCAAAATTCAGGTCGAGGCGGACTTCTTTACCAATCAGGAAGGGCAGGAGTGGATTGAACGCCGTGTGCAAACTGAAGTGGTATTGGATGTAGAATTACAGCAAAAAGTACTGAATATCTGTCAAAAAACACCAGTGACGAAAACCTTGTTACGCAGTGTGGAAATTCGAACTGAATTGGGTTAAACCTAGAGTTGAATCTGTCTCTTATAAAAAGGCATGCAGGACATGCCTTTTTATAATGTTGCGTGAAACAGAAGATATAACAATCACTTAAAACAGATGCAATAAACAAAATAGGACGTTTATGATTACTTTACACCACCTTGATCAATCCCGCTCTTTCCGTATTTTGTGGGCGCTCGAAGAGCTGGGTTTGAACTATGAAATCAAGTTTTACCACCGTCAGCCCAATTTTAGTGCGCCCAATGAATTAAAGCTGATTCACCCATTGGGTAAAGCGCCAATTTTAACTGATGCAGAGCAGACCATCGCAGAATCTGCAGTAATTTTGGAATACTTGCAGCAGCAATATGATTTGCAAGCGCAGTTTAAACCGCAGCAGACTTCAGCACAGCAAGCCTATCAATACTGGATGCATTATGCCGAAGGTTCATTAATGCCATTGTTAGTGATGCAGTTGGTATTGACCAAAGTGCCACAGCAAGTGCCATGGTTAGTTCGACCAGTGGCAAACAAAATTAGTGCAGGTATTAAAGCAGGATTTATTCAGTCTCGTTTAAAAGATCATATTGCTTATTTGGAAGATTATTTGGCCAAACATGATTATTTTGCAGGGGATTTTTCTTTTGCCGATATTCAAATGGGTTTCCCGCTCCAAGCATTGCAAAGCCTTACCGGGCATCATTATCCACAGATTGCGGCTTATTTGGCACGCGTGGAACAGCGTCCTGCATTTCAGCGTGCACGCGAACGTGAGCAGCAGTTAATGCAAATCTAGCGATGATTTTTGTGAGTACATCGTTCTATAGACCTAAAAAAAGATGCCGAGGCATCTTTTTTTAATTGATTTTGGTCGATTGATAACAATGAGGCTTAGCGTTTCACGACAATTGAATCAATTCCACTATGCTGCAAAGTTTGCTGAGCAATCACTGCAGCATCGGCTGAATCATAAGGGCCTGAAATCACCCGATACCAAGTTTCACCACCTTCTACACTTTTCACTACATCTGCCGATAAACCATTCAAAATAATTTCGGCACGACGTGCATCTGCAGCATCTGGGTCGGTATAGCTACGCACTTGTAGAATATAGCTGGCTTGTACCACAGGGGCAGGCATTTCTGTCAGACCAACATTGGCTTCGCTGGCCGCTGGCGCCTCTACAGCAGCAGGCGCTTCAACAATGACTACGGTATTCTGTTGCTGTGTTTCAGGCACCGCTTGCTCAGGAATTGGGGTAACCTGTTGCTGTGGCAGCAAATCATAAAAACGATAGTCTTTGTTGGTATCTTCCTGATAATGCTCAGAATTGATTTGCCCTTTAGGCTGTACAGGTGCCCACGGTTTCCATAGCATTAAGGCTACAGCAAAACACAACACGATTAAAATCACCACGAGTGTGCCTAACCACGTTGGAATTAGTGGTTTTTTGGGCTTATTCGGTCGTTCAGATACACCGCGTTGCGTTTTTCCAAACACGTGGACTTCCTCTTGTTATGCTTTTATTTGGCTTTTACATTGTTTCTGGTGCAGAGACACCTAATAATTCTAAACCATTACGCAAGACTTGTTGTACGTTTACTGAAAGCAATAAGCGTGCTTGAGTCAAGGCTGCATCATCATTCAGAACTTTATGCTCATTGTACCAACCGTGGAACAATGCTGCTAATTCTTTCAAATAGTTACCTACCTGATGCGGTTCGTGGCTGTTGGCAGCACGTACTAAAATTTCAGGATACGCAGCCAGTTTGGCTAAAATTTCAGTTTCAGCATCTAGCTCAAGTTTAGCGGCAAACTGACGTGCAGTCGTCGCATCAAAATTCAATTGCGTAGCAGCAGCTTTTTCGAGCATACGACAAATACGTGCATGTGCATATTGAATATAGTAGACCGCATTGTCTTTACTTTGTGAAACGGCCAAATCTAGGTCAAAGTCAATGTGCTGTTCAGATTTGCGCATGACATAATAGAAACGCGCAGCATCGTTGCCGACTTCTTTACGCAAATCACGCAAGGTTACGTACTGACCTGAACGGGATGACATTTGTACCATTTCACCGCCACGCCATAAGCTCACGAACTGCACTAATAGTACCGTTAATTTTTTCGAGTCGTAGCCTAGTGCATCAATGGCCGCTTTCACACGTGAAATATAACCATGGTGATCTGAACCCCAAATATCAATTAGGTCTGTGTAGCCACGTTGTAATTTATTCAGGTGATAAGCAATGTCTGAAGCAAAGTAAGTGGTTTGACCATTACGACGTTTCACCACACGGTCTTTTTCATCGCCAAATGCGGTCGATTTAAACCAGATATTGCCGTCTTGTTCGTATAGATAACCACGTTGATCTAGTTTTTGCAGAGCTTCATCAATTTTTTCAGTCAATGACGCTTCGCTAAACCATTGGTTAAAGGTGACACCAAACTCGCCCAAGTCATCTTTAATGTCGGCCAAAATAGCATTTAGCGCAGCTTGATGGAACACGCGATAATCGTCGCCCAAGAGCGTTTGTGAATTGGAAATTAAACCATCAATGTGTTTTTCTTTGTCGCCCGACAAGACTACTTTGTTGCCATCAGCATCGAGCTCTGCCGCATATTGCACATCTTCAGGCACATTGTTATATACATCTGCAACAGGGCGTACATGGCGTTCACCATCCTGTTTTAAAATGCTTTGTGCGATGTCTTTAACGTAGTCGCCTTGATACGCATTTTTTGGGAACACCAGCGTTTGACCTGCCAGTTCCAAATAACGCAAGTAAGTTGAGGTTGCCAAAATATCCATTTGACGGCCAGCATCATTGACATAGTATTCACGGTCAACTTTGGCACCTGTGGCTTCAAGTAAATTGGCAACTGTCATACCATAAGCCGCACCACGACCATGACCCACGTGCAGGCTTGAGGTTGGGTTGGCAGAAACGAACTCGACCTGAATGCGTTTTTCTGCATTGATTTGGCTGCGTCCAAATTGTTGTTTTTGTGCTTGAATTTGGTCTAAAACGCTAAAACGCTGGTCGGCATTTAAAAAGAAGTTAATAAAACCAGGACCTGCAATCTCTGCTTTGCTGATGTCTGCAACTTCAGGCAAAGCAGCAAGAATTTTTTCGGCTAAATCGCGTGGCTTCATGCCTGCAGCTTTAGAGGCAATCATGGCAATATTTGATGCGAAATCACCGTGGCTGCGGTCTTTGGTACGGGTTAAATTACTCGTATTGTTCCAGTCAGATGGGAGTACACCTTCAGCTTGAAGGGATTGCACTGCATGATCGAGCGCTGCTTGTATTGCCGTATTCATATTTAGTCGAAAAATAGATGTGCAGAAAAACGCTAAATATAGCAAATTTCAGGGGCTTTAGGGGAGTGCAATTGTATGCTTTATCGAATTTCAGAGATTGTAGCTAAGCATGAACAAATTGCCTGAAAAATCATCCTTTAAGCAAGCAATTCATGGCATAGTATGCGGCATTCAGTGAGGCGAAAAGGCTGGAGCATGAAACAACGTGCAATGATTTTTGGCAATGTACCCAAATTACCCATGAAATGGGCCACGGTGGTAATGCCTTTCTTTTTATCATGTTTGATGAGTGGCATCATTTCGTTGATTAATATGATCCGAAATTTGGGCTGGATTGAGGGATTTTTTACCCTGTGGTTGCATAACTGGATGATTTCTTGGGCGTTTGCTTTTCCAGTCGTATTATGTGTGCTGCCTTTGGTGCGTAAGTTCACTGGCTTAATTGTAGATATGACGCCACTGCAACCACCCAAATAAATTAGGTTCGATGCCTATATAACATGGGCTATCAGAAATAAAAATCATTCAGATTTGGTTATCAAACTTCTAAATGCCCTATTTGCTGCAATTCGGGCTAAGCTAGTCAGATGTCAGATGGTGCATCTCAATCCATGCGCCATCAGCAACCGATTAGAATGAGATGAACAATGACAACCGCAAATTTGCAGCAGAAACGTCCTTTATATATTCCCTATGCGGGCAACGGCCTTTTAGAATTGCCTTTATTAAATAAAGGTTCTGCATTTTCAGAAGAAGAACGCACCCGTTTTAACTTGCATGGCTTAATTCCACATGCAATTGAAAATATTGAAGAACAAAGCCAGCGTTCGTATCAGCAATATTCTGCTTTTAGCGATGCCATCAACAAGCATATTTATTTGCGCAACATTCAGGACACCAATGAAACCCTGTTTTATCACCTGATTGAACAGCATTTGAGTGAAATGATGCCTATTATTTACACCCCAACTGTAGGCGAGGCATGTCAGCGTTTTTCCGATATTTACCGCCGTCATCGGGGTATTTTTATTTCCTATCCAGACCGTGCCCATATTGATGATATTGTACAAAACATCAATAAAAAGAATGTCAAAGTGATTGTGATTACCGATGGTGAGCGTATTTTAGGCTTGGGTGATCAGGGCATTGGCGGCATGGGTATTCCAATTGGGAAACTATCTTTATATACAGCGTGTGGTGGTATTAGCCCTGCCTATACCTTGCCGATTACCTTAGATGTCGGCACCAATAACCCACAATTACTGAATGATCCGATCTATATGGGCTGGAATCAGCCACGTATTAGTGGTGAGGAATATTATCAATTTGTCGATCAGGTGATTGATGCGGTGAAACGCCGTTGGCCAAAGGCATTGATTCAGTTTGAAGATTTTGCTCAGAAAAATGCCATGCCCTTGCTGAATAAATATCGTGATCAGATTTGCTGTTTTAATGATGATATTCAGGGCACAGCTGCCGTATCTGTGGGCAGTTTAATTGCTGCATCACGTGCGGCAGGCAAGCAGCTGAAAGATCAAACCATTGCCTTTTTGGGCGCGGGTTCTGCAGGATGTGGTATTGCCGAGCAAATTGTGGCGCAAATGGTGGTGGAAGGCTTGAGCGATGCTGAAGCACGTGCCCGTGTGTATATGGTGGATCGTTTTGGTTTATTCACCAGCAATCAGCCAAACTTACTCGATTTCCAACGTAAATTGGCACAAAGTCCTGACCGTGTTGCACATTGGGGTAATCCTGAGGGTGTGATTTCTCTGTTGGACGTCATTCAAAACGCCAAACCAACCGTATTGATTGGGGTTTCGGGGCAACCGGGTTTATTTACTGAAGAGGTAATTAAAACCTTGGCTGCCAATTGCGAGCGTCCAATTGTGTTGCCATTGTCAAATCCAACCTCACAAGTTGAAGCATTTCCTGCCGATATTTTGGAGTGGACTGAAGGCAAGGCCTTAATTGCAACAGGTAGCCCGTTTGAGCCAGTGAACTATCAGGGCAAACTTTATAATATTTCCCAATGCAATAACTCGTATATTTTCCCAGGTATAGGCTTAGGAGTAATCGCTGCAGGGGCTACACGTGTGACAGACAGTATGCTGATTGCGTCAAGTAATGCGCTGGCGGACTGCTCACCATTGTTGCAGGATCCAAACGCAGATTTATTGCCTGATTTAAATGAAATTCAGCAGGTGTCTAAATTTATTGCATTTAGAGTCGCAAAAGCAGCAATGGATGCAGGGGTTGCACCTCTCATGAGTGATGAGGCTTTACGAGAGGCAATTGAAGCAAACTTTTGGAAGCCTGCTTACCGTGACTATAAGCGAGTGACTTTTTAAGGCAGGTTATGCAATTTTACTGTCTTAATTGGCAGATAGATAGACCAACAAAGCGTGCCATTGGCACGCTTTGTTTTTTTAAATGTAATGTCCAATAAACCTTAGGCAATATAATTCTGTTTCGGATTTAAATCGGCACAATTTAATGGATTTAAGGCACATTGTAATTCATCAATTTGTTGCTGGCTGACATAGCCTTGGCCAATTAAGTATTTGGCCACGCGGTCATCTCTCAGGCTTAAAAAAGCCGCATCATAGACGCCTAAATCGACAAATAGCGCTGCGGTTTCGAGACTGTTAAAACGGTCTAAATACACGTCATTGCCATATAACAGAAAAATATGTTCGGCAGGGGCATGTGCATTAATATTCAAGCGTTCTGCCAATTCAAAGGGTGGGGTTTTAATAAACAGTAAATCGGACAGCTCATCAAATTGAGAGGTATCGAGCTGTGCTGTATCGGTTTTGACTTTACCCAACCATGCTTTAAAGACCAGAACGGCACCACCGCGCAATAACATACTCCAAATATGTTGGCGGGTAGGTTCATCGAGGCCTTGAGCTTCTTGCTCCAAAAGGCTGAGTAATTGTTGTTCCTGATCTGCGAGTTTCTCGAACAGACCTAAACCTTGAGGTTTATAAGCTGCTGGACTAAATACATCAAAGTTTAACTCTTCAAAAACCTGCAAGGCTAAGGGCACTGCACTTTGGTAAATGGTTTCCAAAGCTTGGAGATGGGTGGAACTGAGTTTGCTATTGGGGAACAGCTGATTCCATTGAATTTCGGGTAAGAGCGCATTGACGCCGTATTGACGATGCAGTTGCTGAGATTGTTCGGCAAGCTGCTGTTCATATTCAGCTAAATTCATGACATCACTTCCTAAAACGAGAAGAAGGGTTGATCAATCGCAGTATTTATATAGGTTACACCAGCCTATTGATCATTTCTTGTACTTAGTTATGCGCGCATGAAGTGTTTTAAGCATATGCGACTAAAGTCTAATATTTTGGCGATAAGAGCAAAAAATAACGACAAACTCAGGGCTTAGACAAATTGTAAAATTTATTGAGCATATTCACTTACCATCTTGTCAGACTTTGCCATAGCGAATCTGACCATGATATTTAATGTGAATTGTAGCGCATCAAAAGGCAGTGTTTTTGAAAAGTTTGGTCAATTGGTGTGCTGCATCAGGTCAATCGCTGTCAATATTGACAGCAAATGTGTTGGATTTTCATTGTAGCCATATTTCGCTATGTAAAGTGAAGCTTGGTCATCAGACTAACAAATGTAACCAAACCAGAAAATGTAACAAGGTCGGTGCGTTCATCTCAGCTTTATCTCTGTGGGATGAGCGCCCCAAATTAGCCAAAGTTAGGTATGTGAATCAAGTCTCCGAAATTTTCAGTCCAGATAACCAAGAACGCAGCGATGCTGGTTTTAATGGTTTTTTCAGCAACACAATATTCAGCTCTTTTAAGCGCTGCGGCAATTCTGGGTCGGAGTCTGCTGTAATTAATGCCACAGGGACATCTTCCTGACGATGTTCCAGAATAAAATCTAAACCAATTTTATCGTCATTTAAGTGTTGATCGACCAACCAAACCTGAATGTGTTCACGCTGAATCAGGTCAATGGCTTGTTCAGGTTCAGTGGCTTTAAAGACGTGATAGCCCCATTTGCTGAGCAGGGTCGCCATGCCTTCCAAAATGGTCTCATCATTATCCAGACATAAAATTTTGTAGGCTTTGGTTTTCATTGGCACCACTTGCACAGGCGCTGCCACCACTTTTGGTGCTTCTACGATTGGCACTTCAATCATAAAGCAAGAGCCTTTGCCCAGTTCAGAATAGACATGCACAGGGTAGTTCAGCAGGCTGGTCATACGTTGTACAATCGCCAAGCCTAAGCCTAGACCTTGTTCACCCCAAGGTGAAGTATGTCCACAACGTTCAAACTCCTGAAACAGTTTAATGCGCTGTTCTTCGGCAATGCCTGGCCCTGTGTCCCAAACCCCAATCCGAATATGCTGTGGATGCTCAGCAGAACGCAGTACTCCTACCACAACACGCCCTTTGGCGGTATAGCGCAGGGCATTGCTGACAAAGTTTTGGATAATACGACGAATCCATTGTGGGTCGGTATCAATCCAGAACTGCACATCATGCACACGGAATTCAATGCCACGTTGTGCTGCAATCGATTTAAATTGCAGGCTTAAATCACTGAGTAAATCATGCAGTGGATAAGCCTGACGTTTTGGCTGAATGGTACCGCCCTCTAAACGGGCAATATCCAGCAAGGCGGAAAGCATACTTTCTGCACCATGCAGGGCACGATCTAGCTGCTGCAGGGTTTTACGGTCTTCATCCGACTGAATGGTTTGCTCTAAAGCCGTACTAAACAAACGTGCCGCATGCATCGGTTGTAATAAGTCATGGCTGGCTGCGGCAATAAAGCGGCTTTTGGACATATTGGCTTTGTCGGCTTGTTCACGAGCCAATTGTTGTTCGGACAAGGCATCGGCCAATTGTTGGGTACGATCCTGCACCCGTGCTTCAAGCACAGCTTCATTTTCACGGAAGGCAGTAATATCGGCAAAGGTGGTTACAAAACCACCGCCTTCAATTGGGTTGCCGCGCATTTGAATGACACGACCATCTTTACGGATGCGCTCAAACTCATGCGCACTGCCCATTTTCATCCAATGAATACGTTTACGCACATGTTCTTCAATTGAACCTGGACCACATTCGCCACGTTCGGCATTGTAGCGAATCAAATCGGCAATTGGGCAGCCAACATAGACAATATCTTTAGGATAATCAAATAGTTTGAGATATTGATTATTCCATGCCACCAAGCACATATTTTCATCTACCACACTCACCCCTTGGGTCATGTGGTCAATCATGGTCATGATCAGATTTTGGTTGAAGCGTTGCCATTGTGAGGCTTGGTCAAGAATATTCGCAACTTGCCCTAAAGCGAGTCCGTTATTGACCATGGCAGTGGTGAGCAAAGTACGCGCAGATGCTGCACCAATGGTGCCTGCCAAATATTGTTCGGTAAAACGCCACCACATGCCGTTGGCGTTGGCGTTTTCATTCAGCACCACATTATTTTGCTGACTAAACTGTTCAAAGGCTTGTCGGGTTGGAGATTCACCTGTAATGCGTTTTGCCAGTGTGATTAAATCTCCTACTTTTAAACGTGCTACATCTTGATGTGAATAGCTGACCTCGTTGCTGATGTTCTGGGTTGGCAGAGGCTTGGTTTCATAATAAAAGAAACTTTCGGCTTGAATTTGTTCTGCCACACTTGGGCGAAAAATACGTGACACCCAAATGTATAACAAAATATTTAAACCAAGCGCCCAAACGACTCCGTGTGTGAGCGGTGCAAAAGATTCAAAGCCAAACAAGGCTTCAGGGCGTAACCAGTTGATGCCCAAAGGCCCAAGTAGTAAAAATTCACGGGTAAACTCGCTGAACTGACTTGGCAGGCTGCGTAAAATGGTCGGAAGCAGCAGGGTATAGGCCCACATCGTAAAACCGACAATTAAGCCCGCATAAACGCCCTGCTTACTACCACCGCGCCAATACAAACCACCAATTAGGGCAGGGGAGAACTGCGCCACTGCACTAAAGGCCAATAAGCCAAACACAGAAAGCTGATCAATATCGTTAAAGAAGTTGAAGAACAGGAAGCCAAGCAGCATTACCACTAAAATACAAATGCGTCGGGTGAATTTCAGCACCAAAGGCAAACGCTTGTCATGGCGTGAGAAAATGCCCAAGCGCCACAAGGCAGGCATGATCAGGTCATTACTCAACATGATTGACAACGCAACAGAAGACACCAACAGCATACCTGTAGACGCTGAGAAACCGCCCAAGAATGCCAACAGAGTCAGCCAGTCTTGGTTATAGCTAAGCGGTAAAGACAATACTGCTACATCAGGGATGGCTAAATATTGTGGCGCTGCGTGCAAGGCCCAACTGGCAATGGGAACAATAGCGATGGTGGTTAAAATCAGATAAACGGCAAACCAGCGACGTGCACCCCGAATATGCTTTTCATCACGCAATTCAACCACAGCTACGTGGAACTGACGTGGCAAACAAATAATGGCTAATGCCGCCAATAAGGTTTGTATCCAGAAGGTTTCAGGCACACCAAATAGCTGGACTTCATGAAAGGTGATTGAAACATCATTGGCAATTTGATGAATATTGCCGGGTGCTTCAAAAACAAAAAAGAACGCCACAGCAAGTAAAGCAAACAGTTTCACAAACGATTCAAAGGCCACTGCCAGCATTAAACCGCCGTGCTGCTCCGTATTGGCAATTTGTCGGGTACCAAACAGCATAGCTAAAATTGCCAATAAACCTGTCAGGAACAACACCGCATTGGTGGTACTTTCTACATTGGTGCTTTGATCGAGAATGACGGCAGCACTCAGCGCAATGGCACGTAACTGCAAGGCCAAATAAGGAATAATTGCAATCACTGCCAAAATTGTGACCAGTGATGCCAGAGGTCCACTTTTCCCATAACGTGCGGCAACAAAGTCAGCAATGGATGAAATGGCGTGGTGTTGTCGCACTCGACCTAAACGTCGCCAAATATCATAACCAACAGCGACAAACAGCAAAGGCCCTAAATAAATGGGTAAAAAAATGATCCCTTCACGAACGGCTGCGCCCGTTGCACCATAAAAAGTCCATGATGAACAGTACACCCCTAAAGTTAAGCTGAACATGAGCATGCGCCCACGTGTGCTTAAACGACTGGCGTGTTTTTCCCCATAGAAAGCACAGATAAAAAGTAATGCGATATAGAGGGCTAAAACCCCCATAATGAGCCAGCTGTTCATGATGCCTTAAAAGTATCGACAATAGGGCTATGATAGCCTATTCCATTGCCTTTGCGCTGAGGTTGATCATTTTTTTAGCGACCAAAGGGCTTTGTTGCACAAAGATTTCATAACTATATGATTTTAAAAGTTTTGATTATTTTTTGATCCAAAATTAAATTTATTTAAATCAGATGCTTACATATTTATGCAACAAAGCCCGACCAAAGTCTAAATTGCAAATCGGCTCTAACATTGTTAATTTTAAGTTCGAAATAATTCGAATTAAAAATTTGCGCCTAAGGCAGGGCGCTTGAAGGAGCAGGTTATGGATGAGGTACAAGTAGAACGTATTCTACAAAACCCAAAATTCAAAGAAATGGTTCGCAGAAAAAGTAACCTAAGCTGGACATTAACAGCAATCATGTTGTTTGTGTACGTAGGTTTTATGCTTTTAGTGGGCTATAACAAAGAATTCTTATTGAGTTCAATTTCAGGTGGTGTGACGACTTGGGGTATTCCACTGGGTCTGGGCATTATCGTTTTATCTTTCATTTTATGTGCAGTTTACTCATCAATTGCGAATGGCAAACTTGACCAATTGAACGAAGAAGCGATGCGTGAAGTTGAAGCAATTACACATGAGAAAGGAACGCACTAAGATGAAATGGAATTCATTGAAAGCACTGGCTGCGTCTACTGTATTAATGTCAGGTATGGCATTTGCAGGACCAGATTTAGGTGCAGCAGAACAGCAGCCAACCAACTGGCCTGCAATTATTATGTTCTTGATTTTCGTGGGCGCAACTTTGTTCATTACTAAATGGGCAGCAAAGCAAACCACAAGCACCAAGGACTTCTATACCGCAGGTGGTGGTATTTCAGGTTTCCAAAATGGTCTCGCGATTGCAGGTGACTATATGTCAGCAGCATCGTTCCTGGGTATTTCCGCAATGGTGTTTATGTCAGGCTTTGACGGCTTGCTGTATTCACTTGGCTTCATGGTCGGTTGGCCAATCGTATTGTTCTTGATTGCTGAGCGTTTACGTAACTTAGGTAAATATAACTTATCTGACGTTGTATCGTTCCGTTTAGCTGAAAAGCCAGTACGTACCCTTGCAGCATTCAGTTCGCTTGTCGTAGTTGCATTCTACCTGATTGCACAGATGGTAGGTGCGGGTCAGTTAATCAAACTACTCTTTGGTTTGAACTATAATATTGCTGTAGTAATCGTGGGTCTACTCATGATGGCTTACGTAATGTTCGGTGGTATGTTGGCAACAACTTGGGTACAGATCATCAAAGCGGTGATGTTACTTTCAGGTGCAACTTTCATGGCCTTCATGGTAATGAAAGGTGTGGGCTTCAGCTTCACTAACATGTTCGAGCAATCAATCCAAGTATTCTCTAAAGTACATGACTTGAGCTTGGCAGATGCTGCAAACATTATGGGTCCTGGTAAGCTAGCTTCTAACCCAATTGATGCAATCTCACTTGGTCTTGCATTAATGTTCGGTACTGCAGGTTTACCACACATCTTGATGCGTTTCTTTACTGTAAAAGATGCAAAAGAAGCGCGTAAATCAGTTGTAGTTGCTACAGGTTTCATTGGTTACTTCTACCTATTAACGTTCATCATTGGTTTTGGTGCGATCCTTTATGTATCCAACAACCCACAATTCCTTGATGTTGCGAAAATGGCAGTGACTGGCAAGTTAGAACTTGTTGGTGGTAACAACATGGCTGCGGTGCACTTGTCTGATGCAGTTGGCGGTGACTTGTTCATGGGCTTCATTTCAGCGGTAGCATTCGCAACAATTCTTGCGGTTGTAGCTGGTTTGACATTGTCTGGTGCTTCAGCAATCTCTCACGACTTGTACGCTAACGTATTCAAGAAAGGTCAAACGACTCCTGAATCTGAACTTCGCATGTCTAAAATTGCAACTTTAGGCTTAGCAATCTTCGCAATGATCTTGGGTATTCTTTTCGAGAAACAAAACGTTGCGTTCATGGTAGGTTTAGCATTCTCTGTAGCAGCATGTGCAAACTTCCCAGTACTTGTATTGTCTATGTTCTGGAGAGGCTTAACGACTCGCGGTGCAGTGATTGGTGGTGTAGCAGGCTTAGCTTCAGCAGTAACCTTAATTATATTGTCTAAAGCAGTTTGGGTAGATACGCTTCAAATTTCTGACACACCAATCAACCCATTTAACGGTCCTGCGATCTTTGCAATGCCACTTTCATTCTTCTGCTGCTGGTTGTTCTCTATCACTGACAACTCTGCGCAAGCACAAGCTGAACGTAAAGCATTCGATGCACAGTTCGTACGCTCACAAACTGGTATTGGTATCTCTGGTGCATCTGACCACTAAGGTCTGAAACACCTCAAAAAAGTCCCAGCAATGGGACTTTTTTTATGGCTAAAAATTCATGGATGATCTATCTAGTATCTGCGGGAGGCTATTTCATCTAAAGCATAGAGAGAGGTTTTATATATGCAATTTTGATACAGAGTCCATGCATGCAGTGATCTGGCAGCATGTTATGTTAGAAATCAAAACAATAAAAAGGCAGCCGAGGCGTATGCAAGCACTACAAAATGTATGGAAAGGTTTTCGGGTATTACCTTCGGCATGGCTGTTGTTCTTGCAATTTGTGATTTTGCTGCTCTCACTTTTTGCACATCACAACATGCCTTTTAAAGTCATAACATGGATGGTCGGCGTACTGGTCTTGTTATTGATTGCCAAAGTTATACGTCAGACTCCTATGCTGAGCGTGCTGGGACTAAGTTTTGTATATGCTGCACTATTTTTTTCAGTATTGATTTTGTTGGGGGTGCGGCATCCGCTGGTATTGGTGATGAGTCATGCCTGCGAAGCGGCTGCATATTTTAGTGCTGCTTATGGTTTACTGCGTTATATGTTTCATGATCGCTATTTAACCAAAGATGAGCTGTTTGCTGCGGCAGCAGTCTTTACTTTAATTGCTTGGGGTTTTGCTTTTTTATATAGCATCTGTCAAATTTTGATTCCGCAAAGTTTTCAGAACCCAAATGCTGCAGGTTTACAAAGCTGGCTTGATTTACTGTTTTTAAGTTTTAGTTTGCAGTCTGCGACAGGCTTATCTGATCTTATACCGATCAGTCCTGAAGCACGGGTGATTGCCATGTTGCAAATGTTCTGTGGGGTAATGTATTTGGCATTGATCGTGTCACGTTTAATCGCATTGCAATACATTCGCCACTTACCGCATAATCACCACGATGATTCAGCTGAGTAAAACAGCGTGTAAATTTTTCATGACATATTTCAGGCATTAAAAAAGACGCTCAGATGAGCGTCTTTTTTAACATCAGTATCTAATGTGAAATTAGAAACGGAATTTAGCGTTTACACCAACAGTTTGAGTGTCACGAGCTACACCAACAGCATTCGCATTTACATAGCTAGCACCTACAGCAACTGCAGGAGTGATGAAGTAGTTTACGTTCGCGCCCCAAGCAGAATCGACATCAGTATTAGCACTTGTTTCTGCATAAGAAGCACCCACGCTAAGTGCTGGTGTTAAGTAAAGATCAGTTTTTAAGTTGTACATAGTATCTTCACCATATACAAGACCTGCTTCAAAACCAACAGCCATATTGGTGCCGTCAATTGCGCCTACATATTTTGTACGTGCAGTGATTGCGTCTTGGTCTTGATCAATTGTGTCTGACTCAAGCGCTGCTTTAGCAACACCATTAGCAAGGATATTGAAAGCGTCATAAGAATCTTGGTCTGCAACGCTTGTATAACCTACCGCAACCAAGAAGTTAGGCGCTACTACTGCACCAAGTTCTAAGGCATAACGGTCACCTTGGTCATCAGATTTAAGGTTATTTTTGCTGTCATTAATTGTATGGCTATATGCTGCACTTGCATAAACAGGTACAAGCTTAGTTGGTACATACGCTTCAGCTTTAGCGCCATATGTGTGAGAAACGATATCGAAACCATCTTCGTCATATTCACCATAGTTGTATGCTAAAGAGAAGTTAGAAGCTTGGTTTAAGAATGCAGCTTCAGCCAATGGACCTTTAGTCGCATCAACATTTTTGAAGTAGTAAGTACCTTGAACAGCACCAGTGAAATTCTTATCGTTTACTGTATTGTCGATGTATTCAGATTGACCTTGAACTTCGAATTGGTACGCTTGAGCACCGGTCATGGCTAATAATAATGCAGTGGCTAAACCGAGTTTTTTCATGATAGTTACCAGTTTTGTTAAAAATGGATGAAACATTGATCATTTTAGTGTAACAAATTATTAAGTCAATGAACTAAAAGGACTTTATTTAAGAATTAAGTCCAATTGACTTTGGTGTTTAAAAAATATTCAAATAAAATTTTTGCTGTCAACCTAAAAACTGTATGGATAACAAGTCGATATGTTCGTTTTTGCAACAAAAGTAGAAATAATAAGCAAAGCATTAATTGGATTAATCGATCAGTTTTATTGAAATTATCTTTAATAATAATTCTTGGAGAGTGAAGAATAACGGAAAAATTCACCTGTTTTAGGGTGAAATCATGATATTTGGGTAAAAAACAAGCAATAAAGAAGGCTTGTTTAGACTGAATTTGAGTGGAATATTTGAATTAATGTGAGTTTAGTCACATTAAATTTTAATATTTGTATAAAAATAAATCAGACTGGTTGACTAGGCTTTACATAAACTGTGATTTATTTCATAATTCCACCATGGAGTCCTACTACTTAAGTCGGGTTTGTAAATTATGTGACTTATCTCATAATTTAACCATCAAATCCTAAGCTTGGTTCATCCAGTAGTGCGATCTGATTCTCCATAATTGTTTGCTTTTTATCTGCCCAACTTTCCCCAAGGTTGGGTTTTTTTTTTGCATGTGAAAACGCAAATGGTTTTGCAAAAATTGCACCGATATGGTGCAGTATGAGGGTGTGATATGATCAAAACCCATAAAAAAATCCCAGTTTTCTTTCAAAAACTGGGATTTTTCGCCAAAATTTGCGGGTAAATTTAGTTTACTGCTGAGGAAAAACTAAACTCGCCCTAATGAGGTGCATTATGCACCCAAATGTTGCATATGTAAAATATTTTCTGCATGCTGAAACATTATTTTTTGTATTTGTTGTTTTAGGTAAGTCGGCGCAGGGCATGCTTTTAGAAATTTTCATGAATGAGATGACTTAGTTAGACGGCTTTAAAATATAAGTGAATTAATTATCTTTTTTGTAAGTAATTTAAAGATTGCTCATGTAATATAGTCGCCGATTAAGTGATCAAGTCCACGATTTTGCACAGTTATAATGACGTAGGTGAAACTTAGCATGATGATGAAATTGCGCACAGAGCATATCAGTCAGCGACTGTTGATCTCGATGATCATTATTATCGTGTCATTGCTTTTTATTTGCGTTCCTCTGATGGTGAATAGTTATCAGAGTTATCAAAAAACAAAACGTGCTTTAATTGAAATTTCTGTATTAGGCAAAGTGGCTGAACTGACCAATAGTATTTCGCGTGAACGAGCACCTGCAAACAAAGTCATGTCGAGTTCAGCAGCTGAATTTCGGCAAAATTTACAAGAACTGAAAGCGTACCGTGCTGACGTGGATCAACAAGTAGAACAGACCATCAATATTTTAAGAAAAGAAGGTTTTATTATCCATGCGCATCATTTAAAGACCGCTTTAGAACAAGGGCGTCAGGCGGTCGATGAATATGCAGCAACTCCACAGCATTTGCGTAGCTCTCAACAGATGGATCATGCGATTCAAAAAATGTTTGCGGCATGGGACAGTTCTCAGCATGTGCTGAAACACGTCATGCTCGATTCAGTGGCAAAAGACTCATCGGTATCGACCTATTATAGTGTGATTTTTGTTCTTTCAGATTTGCGTGATCAAGCGGGAAGGGTGGCATCCAATATTATTGCCGCGGTAACGTTTGCTGAAAAAATTCCTGAAACCAATTTGGCGAGCTCTTTGCAAACCCAACGCCAAGCTTATTATTTGTGGGATTTAATCCATACCATTTTGCCTGAAGCACATAAAATTCCTGAATATAATATTTTGCATGATCAATTAAAAAAGGAGTTTCTGGATGAGGGAATTCCTATCGTCAATCAATTGATTCAGCAAAGTATTGATGGGCAACCCTATTCATTGACAGGCACTGAACTCACCCAAAAAATGGTGGATAAATTCAACACTGTGGTCAGTTTGCAGTCATTTATATTAGCGCACAGTTTGCAGGTTGCGCACAAAGATTATCATCAAGCTCAGCGTATTTTCATTTTAACCCTAGTAGCGTCAATTATTTCGTTATTGGCTGCTATTTTCACCATGGTCTATGCGCGCTCAAAGGTCTTTATTCCTTTAATTCAGGCACGTAGCCAAATTTTACGCTTGGCAGCTTATGATGATGAAGCTCAAGGGACGCAAAATCCAGACAAGGTAACGCTCTTAGAGGCCATTCAAAAATTAAAACAACGCCTAGAGCAGCGTGATATTTTAGAATTTCAGCTGCGTAATATTGCCAATACCGATGCCTTAACTGGTGTTTCCAACCGTTTGGCGCTTGAGGAATACATCAAATATTTAGAACATCGACCTGAAAAATTGAGCAAAACTGGTCTGATTATTATGGATGTGGATAAATTCAAACACATTAACGATACCTTCGGGCATGTGGTAGGTGATCAAGCTTTAAAATGTATTGCCGATACTCTCAAAGCGCATGTCCGTGCCTCAGACTTGGTGGTGCGTTATGGTGGCGATGAGTTTTTGGTTTTGATTGAGCAAATAGAATTTACTGAGGCGCTGTATTTGGCAGATAAATTGCGCTGCCATATTGTGAATCAAGAAATTTTTATTCCAGAACTGAATGATTATATTCAAGTGTCGGTCAGTGCTGGCGTGGCGGTGGGTGCTGCGTCATGGAGCAGATTGTTGGAAAAAGCCGATAAACACTTATTTAGAGCCAAAGCACGTGGGCGCAATGCCGTTGCTGGTGACTAAGTCACAGTAATTGATCCACGAGCATTTCCGAAGTGATAAAAAGCCTAGAGTGAAAGATTCAGCACAAGTTTGTGCTGAATCTGTATTTAAACTTGAATGGGCTTAAAAACTGAAATAATCTATTTTAGCCTTTTAACATCGGTTTTAAGAATTTTGCGGTATGTGAAATTTTAGATTTTGCGACAGTTTCAGGTGTGCCTTCGGCAATGATTTGTCCACCGCCTGCACCACCTTCAGGGCCTAAATCGACAATCCAGTCTGCAGTTTTAATCACATCTAGGTTGTGTTCAATCACCACAATGGTATTACCCTTATTGCGTAGCTCATGCAGGATGTCGAGCAATTTGGCAATGTCATGGAAATGCAAACCAGTGGTCGGTTCATCCAGTACATACAAGGTTTTTCCTGTATCTCGTTTGGCCAGTTCACGCGCCAGTTTTACGCGCTGTGCTTCACCGCCTGACAAAGTGGTAGCTGATTGTCCAAGGCGAATATAACCCAAGCCCACCTGATTTAACGTTTCCAAACGACGATGAATCACAGGAATCGCATCAAAGAAATGCATAGCATCTTCAACGGTCATTTCTAACACATCAGAAATATTACGGCCTTTATAGCTAACCTCCAATGTTTCGCGGTTATAGCGCTTACCATGACAGGCATCGCAAGGCACATACATGTCAGGCAGGAAGTGCATCGCTACCTTAATCATACCGTCACCCTCACAAGCTTCGCAGCGTCCACCTTTAACGTTAAAGGAGAAGCGACCAGCCGCATAGCCACGCGCTTTGGCTTCAGGCGTTTGCGCAAATAGTTCTCGGATTGGAGTGAACAAGCCAGTATAAGTCGCAGGGTTAGAGCGTGGAGTGCGTCCAATTGGGCTTTGGTCAATATCCACGACTTTATCTAAATATTGCAAACCATCAATTGAGTCGAACTTTTCTGCATTTAAGGTCGTTGCACCATTTAATTGTGTTGCAGCCAAAGGCAATAAAGTGCGGTTAATTAAGGTCGATTTACCCGAACCAGACACACCTGTAACGCAGGTCATGACCCCTAAAGGCAGATTCAGATCCACTTTTTTCAGGTTGTGTCCTGCGGCTCCCATGAGTTTAATTTGTTGTTCAGGATGTGGCGGTTGGGTGCGTTTTTTCGGTACTTCAATTTTTAACTTGCCCGATAAATATTGCCCTGTCAGTGAATCGGCATTTTCCGCCAGCTCTGCATAGGTACCTTCGGCAATAATATGCCCGCCATGCACACCTGCACCTGGGCCAATATCAATAATATGATCGGCTGCACGGATGGCATCTTCATCATGCTCTACCACCAATACGGTATTGCCCAAGTCACGTAAACGAATCAGGGTTTCTAGCAATCGGTCATTGTCACGTTGGTGTAAGCCAATTGAGGGTTCATCCAGCACATACATCACGCCCATGAGGCCTGCACCAATTTGTGATGCCAAACGGATGCGCTGTGCTTCACCACCAGACAGCGTTTCGGCAGAACGTGACAAACTTAAATAATTCAAACCTACCGACACTAAAAAATGTAAGCGTTCACGAATTTCTTTAAAGATTTTATCTGCCACTTCACCTTTGGCACCCTCCAGATTCAGTCCTTGATAGTACTGCTCGGCATCGCCAATCGACATTTGGGTAATTTGAGCAATAGTTTTGTCTTTCACACGGACATTGCGGGAGATTTCATTTAAGCGTGAACCACCGCAGACATCACAGGCCGCATTAGATAAATACTGTGCCAAATCATCACGTACATAATTACTTTCGGTTTCACGGTAACGACGCTCTAAATGCGGTAACACACCTTCAAAAGCAATCACACGTTTATGATGGCGACCACGTTCATCGGTATAACTCAGGTCAATTTTGTCCTTGCCTGTACCGTACAGGAATTTCTTTTGTGTCACGCTGTCCAGCTGATTCCATGCCGTATCGAGTGACAGTTCATAATGTGCCGCGACTTTTTCTAGCATGCTGTAATAATACGGACGCTGTCTGTCCCAGCCGCGAATAGCGCCCTGACTAATCGACAGTTCAGGGTTTGGAATGAGTTTTTCCGCACTGAAATGGCTACGTGTCCCCAAACCATCACACGTTGGACAAGCGCCAAAAGGGTTGTTAAATGAGAACAGGCGTGGTTCAAGTTCTGCTACGGCACGGTCACACTGTGGGCAAGAGTGCTTGGCTGAAAAAATACGATCAGGTTGTTCCGCATTCATCCACGATAAAATGGCTAAATCGCCACCCAAACGCAGCGCGGTTTCAAAGCTTTCGGCAATACGGTTGCCCAAATCATCTCGGACTTTAAAACGGTCTACCACCACTTCAATAGTATGTTTTTTCTTTTTGTCGAGTTCAGGCGGTGGGTCAATGTCCATGACTTCGCCATCCACTCGGGCGCGTACAAAACCCTGACTTTGTAGTTGCTCAAACAGATGCACATATTCGCCTTTACGCTCACGAATTACTGGCGCGAGGAGCATTAAGGCAGTGCCTTCTTCCAGTGCTTTTACAGCATCGACCATTTCTGAAACAGTTTGCGCCACCATTGGTAAATCATGTTCAGGACAGTAAGGTGTGCCGACACGTGCATACAGTAAACGCAAATAGTCGTAAATTTCGGTAATGGTACCCACGGTTGAACGCGGGTTATGGCTGGTCGATTTCTGTTCAATGGCAATTGCGGGACTTAGACCTTCAATCGAGTCGACTTCAGGTTTTTCCATTTGCGATAAAAACTGGCGTGCGTATGCAGAAAGCGATTCGACATAACGACGCTGTCCTTCGGCATAAAGGGTATCAAACGCCAGTGAAGATTTTCCTGAACCAGATAAACCCGTAATTACCACAAATTTATCGCGTGGAATATCAAGGTTCACGTTTTTTAGGTTATGGGTACGTGCACCTCGAATACGGATATGACTTTGGCTCATAAAAACTTCTCGATATTTTGCAAATGAAAAACCTATATATGATAGCGCATGAAAATTGTTCAAGTGTTATTTTTCATGCTTTATCGGTCATGGCTTGTCGCACTGTATGGAGTGATCCCCATACGGTGCGTGAGGGCGGCCGTTAAGCTTGATCTAAACCCGGCCACTGACGTTGATGATAGGCGCTATCCCAGAATAACCATTCCAGTTCTGCAGCTTTGGTGTAGGCGTGGTGCATTTTTTCAAGGGTATCGGCATCACAGCGCGCAGCAACACGGTCTATGGTTTGAATCACATTATTGACTGCGGTGTGGAATTCCTCGCCCGAATAGGTATCGACCCATGCCTGATACGGATTATTCGGTGCAGAATTATTGACGATATCTTTACCAACTTCGGCATAAATCCAGAAACATGGCAGTAGTGATGCCAATACCACAGGATAGCTTTCTGACCATGCGGTTGCGACTAAATAAGAAGTGTAGTGATGACAGGCAAGGGTCAGCGGAGTACTTTCAAATTCCTGTTTGGAAATATCAAACTCCTGCATAAAGCTGTCATGTAAGGTACGTTCCACCACAATTGCGATTTTGGCGGCATCTGCGAACTGAATAATATCATCTGCATCAAAAGCTTTAGCCGCACAGACTGCCAGTGCACGCCCGTAGGCAATTAAGTAATGTGAATCTTGAATCACATAATGTGCAAAAGCAGCTTTACTTAAGGTGCCTTGTGCCAACTCCTGATTAAATGGTAAAGCGAGCGTCTTGTGATAAAGGGCAAGGTTACGTTGCCAAGCGTCTTGAGAAAAGCGCATCCTAAATTCCTAATATGTCGTTGCATTTCACTATAGCAGTTTGGGAATGAAAAACACGGTTTTCACGGTATCTGATCGGGAAACCAAAAATCATACGAAGAATTTTGCCGAAGTTGAGGAAAAAGCGTCATAATTGCAGCATAAAATTTTACATTCTCAGTTTTTGTCCGATTTAAAATTCGGGCAATTCAATTTTCAGAATTTTTGTATCTGTTAAAGCTTAATCAAAACTGTACTTTGCGTTGATGGTACAGATTCGGCAGATGAAAAGTTCAGATCAAAATATAGTGATAGGTCGTTTCTCATGATGAAACATTTTGGTTTCTCAATCGTATTTTCGATTGTGTGTCTTGCGCTATCTGCATACTGGGGCTATACCCATGGCCCAGAAGCAGGTGTGCAAACCATGCTTACCGCACTAACCATTACCGCAATTTTGGCGATTATGGAAGTGTCGTTGTCGTTTGATAACGCGGTGGTGAATGCGTCAGTGCTGCGCGGTTGGGATCATTTCTGGAAAATGCTGTTTTTAACCGTGGGGATTATCATTGCAGTTTTTGGTATGCGTTTAATTTTCCCTGTGGTCATTGTGGCGGTCACTGCCGATATGGGCATGATGGAAGTGGTGCAACTGGCATTGAATGATCCGAAGCAATATTCGGCTAAACTGATGGCACATCACCCTGAAATTGCTGCTTTTGGTGGCGCATTCTTGTTGATGGTTTTCCTAAACTTTTTCTTGGATGATGAAAAAGACACGCACTGGTTTAGATGGTTTGAGCGTCGTTTGAGCAATCTGGCAAGCGTGCCTGCCATGTCGGTATTTTTGGCCTTAGTGACTTTGTTAATCATGGCGGCCAATGTGGTGGAAGATAAGCGCCTTGTGGTGACGATGGCGGGTATTTGGGGCATCGTGATTTATATTGGCGTACAAGTGCTGAGTCACATGTTGGGCGGTGAACCAGAGGTCGATGAACAGGGCAATGCTGTGCGTCATGACGAAAATGGCGTACCGACAGGCGTGGTGAAAGCGGGTATTGGGGGCTTTTTATATCTGGAAGTGCTAGATGCCTCGTTCAGTTTTGATGGTGTCATTGGTGCATTTGCAATCACCTCTGATGTGGTGATCATCATGTTAGGCTTGGCGATTGGTGCAATTTTCGTGCGTTCGATGACGATTTATTTAGTCGAAAAAGGCACGTTGGATGCCTATATTTACCTTGAACACGGTGCGCACTATGCGATTGGTGCGTTGGCCTTTATTATGATTGCCAGCGGTACAGGCTTGCATGTGCCAGAAGTGGTGACAGGTTTAATTGGTGTTGCCTTTATTGTTTGGGCGGTGATTGCATCTATTCAATTTAAAAAACGTCAGGCAAAAGCGGGTTAATGCTATGGTGATGCCCGTTGCTGTATTGCCGCGAAATCACAGAGCAATACGGTGATGAAGACTGTATAAAATATAAATTTGGGTGCACAACGTTGCGCCCTTTTTTATTGAAAAAGTAGGGTCTGTTGAATAAACATCGGGAAAAATCAGCATCCTTAAGCTGAATGTTGTAGGATATCTGCAAATTCAAAATTATTTAGTTTTAGTCGATTGATATGATGAATGCCTTAGAACGCCGCTCGACCTTTGCTTTAAGCAGTATTTTTGCATTGCGCATGTTGGGTCTGTTCATGATTATTCCTGTATTTTCAGTAGCAGGGCAGTCATATCAATACTCAACTCCTGCACTGATTGGTCTTGCCGTTGGTGTTTATGGACTCACCCAAGCCATTTTACAAATTCCGTTTAGCTTAATTGCAGACCGTTATAGCCGTAAGCCATTGGTGGTTTTTGGCTTATTACTGTTTGCTTTGGGTGGTGCAATTGCAGCCATGTCTGACACCATTTATGGCGTGATTATTGGTCGTGCCATTGCAGGTGGTGGCGCAGTATCTGCCGTGGTGATGGCATTACTGGCCGATGTGACCCGCGAAGAAAACCGCATGAAAGCCATGGCGGTGATGGGGATGAGTATCGGTATGTCCTTTGTGGTGGCCTTTAGTTTAGGGCCATGGCTTACGGGCTGGGTTGGTATTTCAGGGTTATTTTGGGTCACCACAGTGATGGGACTAGCAGCGATTCTCATGTTGTTATTGGTGCCTAAAGTCACGCGTCATCATCGTAATTTTCAGCAAGGCTATATCACTCAGTTAAAGCAAGTCCTGAAAATGGGCGATTTAAACCGTCTGCATGTATCGGTATTTACCCTACATTTATTGCTGACTGCCATGTTTATTTATGTGCCTTCGCAATTAATCCAATTTGCCGATATTCCTTTGCAGCATCATGGTTGGGTGTATTTGCCATTGTTGTTGGTCAGTCTGTTCGTGGCATTTCCAAGCATTGTTTTGGCAGAAAAATATCGCAAAATGCGTGGCATTTTCCTGACCGCGATTGCAGGTATTATTTTAGGGCTGTTGGTGCTGATTTTCGGGTTTGAATCGAAATACATCCTTTTATTGGGTTTGGGTTTATTCTTTATTGCCTTTAACGTTATGGAAGCCTTATTACCTTCGTGGTTGTCAAAGGCTGCACCAATTCAATCTAAAGCCACCGCGATGGGTGTAAATGCCAGCAGTCAGTTTTTGGGTGCATTCTTTGGTGGGATGATTGGCGGACAATTATTGATGCTCAACCACACCGCAATGGGTTGGAGTATTTTGACCGCGATTGCTATAATTTGGCTATTCGTTAGTTTTGGATTGGCGCAGCCGCGCTATCTTTCGTCTTTGGTGTTGCGTTTGCCTGAGAACCGAGAAACAGATGAATGGACTTCTCAACTTTTGGCAATTCGTGGTATTGAAGAGGTCGTGGTGATGTCTGACCAGCAAGTGGCTTATGTGAAAGTGGATAAACAGCAAATTGATGATGCTGCGCGACAACAATTAACGCACTTGTTTGGGAAAGAGGTAGCCATTTAAGCATAACTCTTATAAAGTAAATAATAGAAACAAATAGGAAGAAAACGTCTAATGCGTGGTGTAAATAAAGTCATTTTAGTGGGTACTTTAGGTCGTGATCCTGAAACAAAAACTTTCCCAAATGGTGGTTCTCTCACTCAATTTTCTATCGCAACCAGTGATGTCTGGACAGACAAAAACACGGGTGAGCGTAAAGAGCAAACAGAGTGGCATCGCATTGTTTTACATAACCGTTTAGGCGAGATTGCACAGCAATATTTACGCAAAGGTTCTAAGGTATATATTGAAGGTTCATTGCGTACACGTCAGTGGACGGACCAAAATGGTCAAGAGCGTTACACCACTGAAATTCGTGGCGATCAAATGCAAATGCTCGACTCTGCTAACCGTGGACAATCTGACCAGCAAGATGGTGGTTTTGCTCAACCACGTTTTAACAATAACCAAGGCGGTTATGGCAATCAAAGCCAAGCTCCAGCCACAGGTTATGCGAATCAAAATCAAGGCGGTTTTAACCAAAATCAGGGTGGCGGCTATGCCAACAATAACCCGAGTGGTTTTGCACCGAAGCCACAAGCTGCGCCTGCAACTGCACCTGCAGATTTAGATGATGATTTGCCGTTTTGAGACATACTAGAGATAGCCATTTGATTCAAAATGGAAAATCATCATCCAAACCCTTTGTTTCGACAAAGGGTTTTTTTATGCAGATATTCAGCAAATATCTATTTTCTCGATTAAATTTCAAACTATGATAGGATTGTTAATTTGTAAATCCGATTATTTTTATAAAAAAACACTGTTTTACCGATTCATTGGTTTTTCGTATTCTAACTACACAAGATAAGCAATCCCTGAAATGAAATGAGGAATTATCCATGAGTTTAATCAATACCCAAGTCAAGGCATTTAACGCAACCGCTTACCACAATGGTCAATTTATTGACGTATCTGAGCAAGACTTTATTGGCAAATGGTCAGTGGTGTTTTTCTACCCTGCAGATTTCACCTTTGTTTGCCCAACTGAACTTGCCGATTTAGCCGATCAATATGCTGAATTCCAAAAAATGGGTGTGGAAATTTACTCAGTATCTACAGACACGCACTTTACCCATAAAGCATGGCATGACACCTCAGAAGAAATTAAAAAGATTCAGTATCCAATGATTGGCGACCCAACTTGGACATTGTCTAAAAACTTTGAAGTGCTGATTGAAGCAGAAGGTTTAGCAGATCGTGGTACTTTCGTGATTGACCCTGAAGGTAAAATCCAAATTGTAGAAATCAATGCAGGCGGTATTGGTCGTGACGCGCAAGAGTTATTGCGTAAAGTAAAAGCAGCGCAATATGTGCATGCACATCCTGGCGAAGTTTGCCCTGCCAAGTGGAAAGAAGGTGATGCAACCCTAGCACCATCTATTGATTTGGTTGGTAAAATCTAATCGAGTCATCTTACTCAATTTTAAAAATCCAGAACTTCGCTTCTGGATTTTTTATGCTCATGATTTGTTTAACCATGTATAAGTTTCAACAAGATTATTCCATTCTTGCAATGCTGTATGCCAAATTTGCACTAGGTTGTGGTGTGATGAGCGATTAAGATCAAAACATCTATTCTCCTAGCAATAGGTGTAACACATGAAAAAAATAATCGGTTTATATCGCAACCAAAACATGCATTGGGTGGGCGATGGTTTTCCAGTCAAAAATCTATTTTCTTATGACCGTTTAGGGCAGGCGATCAGTCCATTTCTACTCTTGGATTATGCAGCGCCGTATCATTTTGATGCGACAACGGCACAACATGGAGTTGGCTCGCATCCACATCGCGGTTTCGAAACGGTGACACTTGCCTATCGGGGCGAAGTGACGCATAAAGACTCGGCAGGCGGTGGTGGCACCATTAAAACAGGTGATGTGCAGTGGATGACAGCAGGTGCTGGTGTGGTGCATGAGGAGTTTCACTCCAAAGACTATGCAGCACAAGGCGGGTTGTTTGAAATGGTACAGCTTTGGGTCAATTTGCCTGCTGCAGACAAAATGACGACGCCACGTTATCAAGCCATTGAATCTCAACATATTCCGACAATTGAGTTTGAAAATCAGGCGGGGCATTTACGTATTATCGCAGGTCAATATGCAGAGCAATCTGGGCCTGCCAGCACCTTTAGCCCTGTCAATGTTTGGGATGGACAACTGAAAGCTGCACAGACTCAAGCGCTGCATGTGCCTGTGGATCACAATACTTTATTGGTGGTATTGGCAGGTGAAGTGCGAGTCAATGGCAGTCAACTTGTGCAAGATCACTCAGTGGTGTTGTTTGCTCAAGATGGCGAAGTATTAATTCAGCTTGAAGCACTGCAAGATACACAATTTTTAGTGCTGACAGGCAAGCCATTAAATGAACCCATTCAAGGCTATGGTTCATTTGTCATGAATACCAAGCAGGAAATCATTCAAGCTTTTGAAGATTTTAATCAAGGCAAGTTTGGTGAAATTCCGATTCAACATCAAGCAGGTTAAGCTTTAAAAAAATCTTAGCCAAGAAAAAAGCCTCATGTCGATGTCCCGACCGAGGCTTTTGTTGTTCTGGCGCTGTCAAATTTCTAGTTTTAGCGGATTGATCATATTCCTTATGATAATTATATGTGATGTAGTTATCATTTTTGTGCTTGGTATCATAGCGTTTAGAGATTTATTTGTAAAACGAAAATTATAAAATTGGTGAATTTATCTACATGGTTTAGAACACTATTTATAGTATTAAAGAAATAATATAAATAAATTCTAAGGCTTATTTAAGCACTTTCTGATTGTTAAAAAATGTAATCATATTGCCAATGTACTTTGTGTTGTTTCTCTGTGAAAAGTACACAATCTGGTAGTTTTTAATAGCTCATTTTCCTTAGGCATGGTTCATAATTTCATAAAGTATGTAAAAAGATGGATGATCGGTTTGGATATCGCAGTGATCGGTAGTGGTATGGCTGGACTGGCTACCGCAAGAATTCTTAAAGATGCAGGGCATAACATTACAATTTTTGAGGCGCTGCCTGGTCGTGGAATGGACAGTCATAGCATCGAATTTGAGGATGGTTTAATTGATGCGCCGTTACGGGTCATGAACCCACATTTGTGGAAAAACACCCTCAGCTTGGCCACACATTTAGGCATTAAAACTTATCCTGTGCGTACTTATATGGCGTGCAGTTGGTTATTTGAAGATCGTACCGAAACTTGGCTGACCACAAGCCGTACCCGTATTGGTAATTTCCCAATCATTAACAACCGTAAAGGCATACAACAATACGGCTGGCGTTTGGTGAAAGGCATGTTGCAGTTAAAAACAGCCATTGCTAAATTTTTCAAATCTAAAAACCAAGACATTACCCTTGCGGAATTTATCAATCGTAACGAAATTGAAGAAGTGTTTTGGCATGGCGCAGTGATGCCAGTGCTTTACACCATTTGTACTTGTGATCCAAAAACCATTGGCGAATGGCCTGCAAAACCATTGTTGGTATTTTTACGCCAATTGACTGATGGTGATGCTTTATTGCGTTTACAAGGTGGCACGCCTGCATTGGTTGATAAGCTGATTGAAGGCATTAATATTCAAAGCGGTGCAGCGATTACTCGCGTTCATCAACAAGAAGATGGTGTGGTTGTTGAAAATTCTGCAGGTCAGTCGCAAACATTTGACCGTGTGGTGATTGCAACGCCAACCACCAAAGTTCAAGATTTCTTGGACAATCAACAATTTGCAGAAGATATTGAATTACTTAAACAATTCAAATTCGAGCAGGGTGATTTGGTGATTCACACCGATCAAACAGTGATGCCACCAAAACGCAAAGATTGGTCTGTTTTAAGTTATATGATGGATCGTAAATTTACCCGTCAGCAATTTACGGTATGGCTTAACTCGATCGAACCAACTTTGGTCGGTAAATCGCCAGTGTTCCAAACATGGCGTCCAGTTACACCAATTGATCCGAAAAAGATCATTTCAACGGTAACTTTAACCCGCGCTGTGGTGGATTCAAAGACAGTGGCATTAAACAAAGAGTTGCAGCAGCGCCATCACCAAGACAATCGTAAAGTGTTCTTCTGCGGTTCATGGTCGTGCGATGGTTTACCAATTTTAGAATCTGCAGTGACTTCCGCTATGCATATTGCAGAAATTTTTGGTGCACCATTACCGTTTATTGATTTAAAACCACAAGTTGAGGTTGCGCCGCAATTAGGTTATTAAGTTTAGGGTCTGTTGATATTTCATAAATGGTTTGTGCTGTAGGCTAAAACTGAGCAGATCAGGCATGAAACGCAGGGAATAGCGAGACTATTGCCAAGTTTCATAACGCAATCTGAGAAAGTTTTAGCCACAGCCTTTCAGGACAAGCATATTTTTTGCTGCTATTGCGTTATGAGTCAGTCATTTAGAATGACTAAATTTCCTGCCTCATGCCTCATATCAGCTAAAAAATATGCGTTGTCGCAAACATAGATGAATTATCAACAGCCCCCTCTTTTTTGAATTAGACTGAGTCAGTATGAAATGGCAACAGGCGATACGACAGCATTTTCCAAAACATAAATATGCCATTCAAGCGGCATATTTGGGAGATACTTCCGCACTGCCGTGGAGCAATTTAGGTTATTGGTCAGATGCAGTGGGATCTGATTATCCCGCTGCATGTCAAAATTTAGCAGCGCATTTGGCCGCAGCAGTGCATTTAAATTCAAAAGATGTTGTACTGGATTTAGGCTGTGGGCAAGGTGCCAGTCTTAAATATTGGTTGGAACACTATCAAATACAACGACTTGAAGCTGTTGAGCTACAAGATCATCATGTGCAGTCGATTCGACAACATTTAAATTCAAATATTAAAATTCACGCTGCTTCATTTTTAAATTTAAAAGCACTTTTTCCACAACCACGTTTTGATGTGGTGTTCTGTATCGATGCAGCATATCACAGTCATTTGAATTCATTTTTAAGTCAGGTCAGTGCGGTTTTGAATTCAAATGGACGTTTGGGCTTTCATTATTTAATTTGGGCAGAACAAGCGCCAACGCATGCGTTCAAACAGCTGCAATATCGTGCCTTATTAAAATCTGCCGCTGTCAATTTTAAAGATCTGATGTCTGAAAGTCAGCTTCGAGCGGTTTTAGAACAGTTTGAATTTAAACAGATTCAGGTGGAAGATTTGTCGGCACAAGTTTTGGCGGGTTTTGCTGACTATGTGAATCAGCATCTCAAGCATCGAGTACAAACGCGAGATACAGACTGGTTTAAAATTGCCATGACCGCACGTTTATGTGCCAAGCTCTATGCGGATGGCTGGATTAAATATGTGCAGGTGAGTGCGGAAAAAGCTTAATCTATCGTAATCAGCTGCTAGATAATGAAGTTTTTCGGTGTTTGGATGTTCATAATTGGCTTTAAATCCCACCCACCACATGAAACTGCTTCGGTAAAATTTTTGCGCCACACGTCAATTGATCCCCGACATAACCCACGGCTTTGTCATCAAAAAGAATATGATCGTGACTTTTTATAATCGTGGACCAACGTTGGCACTGAGGGCAGAAATGTCCATCACCCGCCACTAAAAATAAATTTCCCATTTGAGAAACACGCATTTGGTTGGCAAGGATGATTCCACCATGATTGGTCATGGAATGATGCGTTGCAAAGCTTTGAGCCATGAGGTCTTCCTTAAACTGGAAAATTTTAGAGAAGCATTGTTTTAATACTCAATTTTCTAAGACTTATAATTTTAAATTTTTATTTTAATTCACAAAAATATTTTTAAATGTCAGTTTATATGGATGAAACATCAACAAAATAGACCATCAATATAAAAATACGATCTGAAATATGTGTACAGCATTCTAAATCATAAAATACATTTAACAAGTGAAAAGTCACAATCTTATATTGCAATTGAAGTTTTGCAGATACATCGAAGCCCTAAATAAATTGGAGATTCGAGCAGCATGAGGAAGATAAAAATATACGTTTATAGAAACAAAAAACCTCATAAATTAAAAACTTATGAGGTTTAATATGGTGCCGGCACACGGATTCGAACTGTGGACCTACTGATTACAAGTCAGTTGCTCTACCAACTGAGCTATGCCGGCGTTGTGTAGAGAATTTTACAGAATTTTTACGTGTGCGCAAGCCAAAAAGTAACCGTTTAATGCAGGGCATAGAGTTTTTGAAGATTTTGTACACAGTATTTTGGCGCGTTACAAACGAGGAAATCACATAGAAGGTTTTGTATGAAATGAGCCCAGCGGGTGGGCTCATTGAAGAAAATAACTTGAAATGAAGTGTGAAAAGCGATTATTTATTTCTTAAGATGCGATCTAAATCCTGTGCACATTCTTCTAAGGTAAAGGCCATATCAAGTTGCATTTGTGGTTTGAGTTCATTTGCGAGCGTTCTCCATTGTTCAATTAGGCGAATGGCTTTTTGAATCTTATGTTTGTTGATGTCTTTGGCGATGGTAGGCGTATATCCTCCACGTTTAGCATTTTTAATTTGTTTGACATAATTTTGGCTGTTATTCATGTTCGCTCCCGAATAGCAGTTATATATGTAAGGCATTTGCATGCTTTTATTATGCTAAAGCTTAATGATGACCCTTTTATGTAGAAAGCTGAGATGACGAAATAAAAATAAAAAAAGGTTTTGATAAAAAACAATAAATTTCTTCACCTCTCCTTTTTTGACGGCATAACTCAGTTGTAGCATAGCGATTGAAGATTGTCTTGACTGCAGAGTAACGCAATGTGTCATGTTTGTTGATTTTTCATCAATAGAGGGATTGAGGATTATCAAAATTGGCGATGGAGATGGTCTTAACTGCAAATTCCGTTTATCGCTTTATCCATTTTACGCTCTAGATAATTGCCAAGTTGCTGATTAGAATAGCGCCACTATAAAAATAGCAACGATAATAACAATGCAAAGTTCACTCTTTGCTGTATTAGAAAAATTTGGCTTAAGCCCTCAACACCGCACAATTCATATCCAGTTTTCTAATTCAGCCTTAAATCATCAGGTCTTTTTGCAGTGCGTTTATGGTCAGCATGCCATCAACCAAGGTTTGCAGATGGATGTCTTATGCCTCTCACCGCATGCAAATTTGCCGTTGAAACAATTTATTGGCAGTCGGGTGGCTGTAGATCAACTCACCGATCAAGGCGAATTATTTCGACATAGCGGCATTATTACTGCAGCAGCGCAAGGGCAAAGTGATGGCACGCTCAGTCTCTATAAATTGCAGATTCAGGATGCAACGGCTTTGTGGCATAAACGCCGCAACAGTCGGGTATTTATGAATAAAACTGTGGTGGAGGTGAGTGAAATTCTGTTTAAAGAATGGCAAGACCGCAGTGCATTATTTGCTGCAAGTTTAAGTTTAGATTTAAGTGGTCTCAGTCAGCGTTATGCAGTTCGACCTCTCATCATACAATCCAACGAAAGCGATTATGAGTTTTTAACCCGTTTGTGGCGTAGCGAAGGCATCAATTGGTTGGTGGATGAAAAACAACCTTGGGTTGAGCATTTTTTAACGCCTATGGATACACAAAAATTAAGACTGATTGAGCAGAATAGTCATTATCAGCCCTTAAAACGTAGACGAGTGGCATTTCAGCGTACAAGTGCAATCGAGCAGCGGGATAGCATTTACACTTGGATGGCACAGCGTAACCTGCAACCCACTGAAGTACAGTTACAACGCTGGCAACCCGATCTTTTGGCACAGGACCAAAATTCAGTACAGTTCACATCGCCCTTACAAAGTAGCACACAAAATAGTGAAGCTTTAAGTTTAGAACAGGCGTGGTGCGTGAGTCCTGCGTGGATGCAAGACTTAACTGGGCAAGATCAGGTGACAGCTGCAAGTACCGAACAATTAGAACAATTGGGACAACAATTGGCTCAGTATTATGATTTGCAGGCAAAATATTTTTCCGCGCAAAGTAATTTACGTGATGCGCAAGTGGGGTATTGGTTTGAATTACACGGGCATGCTGAAATTGATCAACATCCCCAAACTGAACGAGAGTTTTTAATACTGTCCAAACAGTTTTATAACCAAAACAATTTAGCACCTGAATTACAACAGCATTTTTTGAGTCTGCTGCAACAAAGTCAGTGGACATTTCAGTTACCGTTGGAGGGTGATCCTCAACAATTTTGTCAATTGAATTTGATTCGACGACATATTGCGCTCGTTCCAGAGTTTAATCCATTACTGCATCGTCCCGTGGCTTATCCACAGCGCGCTAAAGTGGTTGGACCTGAGGATGAAACCGTGCATGTAGATGCGTGGGGGCGTATTAAAGTTCGGTTTTTATTTACCCGAAGTGATGACCACTTGCATGATGGTGGTGCGGGTGCCAACGACAATGAGAGCGATTCGGCGTGGGTGGATGTACTCACACCGTGGGCAGGTGAGGGTTATGGTGCAAGATTTCACCCACGTATTGGTGAAATTGTGGTGGTGGATTTCTTTGATGGCAATATTGATCGTCCTTTTGTGGTTGGACGTTTACATGAGGCAGAACGACAACAGACACAATTCGATACAGTTGGAACTCTACCCGATACCAAATACTTGAGCGGGATTCGTTCACAAGAAATACGTGGTGCAGGGTTTAACCAACTTCGCTTCAATGACACCACCAAACAATTCAGTGCGCAATTGCAGAGTAGTCATGCTGCGAGTCAGTTGAATTTAGGATATTTGAGCCATCCAATGCGGCAGGAGGATTCAATTGGGCGCGGCGAAGGCTTTGAATTAAGAACTGATCGGTGGGGAGCTGTGCGTGCAGGTGCAGGCTTACTGCTTTCAACTCATCCACAAGCACAGGCACAAGCGTATCATTTAGATGCGAGTCCTGCCAAAAGGCAATTGGAGTCCAGTTTAGCGGCAAGCAAAGGCTTAAGTGAGTTGGCACAAAATCAGCAAACAGATCCTTTGGAAACACTGGAGCATCTCAAAGAATTTTTAAATCAAATTGAACTAGAAGATCAAACTAAAGTGGCAAGTTTTAAGCAGGCGGTTATGATTCTTTGTGCGCCCAACTCAATTGCAGTTTCAACTCAGCAAGATTTACACCTTTCTGCAGATCAACATATTCATCAAAGTGCCGCAGGCAGTATTAATGTTTCTACCCAAAAATCTGTGATTACACATGCACGCGATAAAATCAGTTTATTTGCAGCGGAGCAAGGTATACGTGCTTTTGCAGCCAAGGGTAAAGTCGAAATTCAGGCACAAGATGATGGTGTAGATTTTTTTGCACGGGAAGGGATTCAAATTATTTCAACTGAGGGGCGCATTGAAATCAGCAGTCCGAAAGAAATTGTGCTAACGGCAGGCGGTTCACAAATCAAAATAAATTCAAAAGGTGTGTTGAATACAACAGGTGGGAAATTTGAATGTAAGGCGGGGCAGCATTGTTTTGAGGGTGGGGAACGGGTGGCAAGCGTCCAATACAGTTTGCCTCAAGCTGAGACTGAATATAGTCATCAAATTGATTATCAGTGGGATGTTGCAACTGAAGATGAGAAAGAGATTTTTGTTGTCGGAAAGCAAGATGGAAGGCTCATTAACACGAATAAAAATATACAAGATGCAAATCAGAGTGTCAGTTCATTAAGATTTTATACGTCAGAAAAAACTGAATTCGTTGCGTTAGGGTTTAATTCATCCTATGTCTATTTAACTCAGTCGGCTGTACAAGATAATAATATTGATGAATTATGGGCTGAAATAGAAGAAGAAACAGAATTAGAAGAAGATGAAGTTTATGCAGAAGAGGATTTAGGCTAATGAGTAATTTAGTCACAATTACATCAAAATTTTATGATCGTTCAGGGCGTCGGGTGATCAACTTAAATGTTATGTCTAGATACCAAGGTTCAAAACGTGAAAATCTTCAGAAAACTGATCTTCATGGGCAGTTTGTATTTCAGGCATCTCCACAAAGAACAGTAGAAATACTGGCAAAACCACCCAATCAAAAAGATTTTACTGTTTTTAAGGTCATTCATACATCTATTGGTTCATCATCACAAGATCCAATAAAAATTCAGTTACCTAAAACAATTGAAGAATATAAACAAAAAGAATTAGGTGAAACCAAAGCTAGAATTGTTACAACTACTTTTAAAGTGGTAGATTGTGCTGGGAAAGTGGTTTCAAATTTTCCTATTCAATCAAGACCTAGAGGGCGGAAAAATGCTTATGAACGATATACCAATGAAAATGGGATCGTGGAGGTATTGTCATCACCACAGCGTGATATTGAAATTTTGGTGTTAACTTCAAATGATCAATTTGTCGTGAAATGTGAGGTAAATTCTAAAAATGGCTCACAGCAGCCGATTTTAATACAACTCGATGAACCATATAGTAATTTCAAAAGCCGATCTGAATTAAAACTAAAAGATAGAACAGGTGAGCAGTTAATTGAAACTCCAACTGATATTGAAATGTTGATGTTGGATACGGGTAAAAAACAGATAATTACCATTTTAAATGGCAGTACTCCATTGTTCAGTATGGTGGGGCAGCGTTTGCAATTTAGAGTATTAAAGCCGAATGGGGATGCTTTAAGCCCTGTGACTTATAGTGCAAAAAGAATGCGTGCAGATGCGGTTGAATTGCGTTTGGATGTGGAGGTTGTTAAAGGTATCACGGCAGAGGGTAGGCCGAGTATTGAGAAAAGTATCAAGTATAATTTAGAGGAGATAGTTTCATTAAGTTTTTTTAAAGCTGTTTATGGCTCTAATAAACTATTTTCTCATCGTGTAATGAAAGGGCGATCGACACATAATACTCCACCTGAAAAATTTGTTATAGAGTTAAACAAAAGCCTAATTAAGCATAATCTTAAAGACAAATTAATGTTATGTCATTTTTTAGCACAAATTTATCATGAGTGTGATCATTTTAATACATTGATTGAGTATGCGAGCGGTAAGGATTATGATATTTCAAATTTTCCACCATCTGTTTGTGATATAAAAAAAAGCCGAGCATGTAGAAGAAGAAAACAAATTTTGGCTGAAGGAAACACATCTTTAGGAGATGGCCCTAAATACAAAGGGCGAGGCTTAATTCAGCTAACTTGGAAAAGTGCGTATAAAAAATATAAAAGCTATTCTGGAATTGACGTGGTTAATAATCCGGAATTACTCTGTGATGATTTATTTCATGCTGTAGATAGCTCAGTCTGGGCTTTTAATGTATTTAAAAATGCTGATAGTTTAATTCACAAAGGATATAAAGATTTAAATGGCACTTATAGTGATAACTATCATTTAAAAGTTGTTGAATCTGTTAGTAGGAGAATAAACGGTGGAAATAATGGTATGGCTGAAAGAAAAAAATTATTTATAAAAATATTAAAAGAGGTTGAGAAAAGAGATGGGTTTAAATAAATTTTATCTATTTTTTTTATTGCTTTTTACTTGTTATGTATCGGCAGAAGAAATATTGATTAAAGAAAAAAATAGTATTTATTATAATGAAAACGGAGAAAATTTCTTATTATTTAATAAAAAAGACTATTGTTTTGATAAAGATGCTTTTTCAGTAGAGTATTTTGGTATTCCTTTAAAAAAATATGTAGTGGTCAATTATACTGAAGACTGTAATCCAAGTGGGCAGTATCGAATATTTGAAATTTCTTCCCTGAAGGCAAAAGAATTTTATTTAAGTCCTTTGTATGATCCTGAATTTATAAATAATCAGATTATTGAAAGGTTCAAAGATGGAGCAATCAGCTACAAAAGAATCTATACATTAAAGTCTGGAAGCTATTCAAGACAAGAGGAATGGAAATCTTTGGCTCCAAACATAAATATAAGTACTTATTTTTTAAATGGTTATAAAGTTTATGTGCTTAAAGATGACTTAGGAAGAGAGATTCAAAATCTGATGATAACTTCTCCTAAAGCATTCTTGTTTGATCGTTATTTTATTCGGAAAAAGTCTTATCTCATCCAAGGGGATCGAGTCAAAATAAACCATATTGCAAAAAACAAAGATAATTTTTTCCTAAGTATTGATTATATTAGTAAAAAAAATGGAGTGGTAAAGGCATATATTATGCTGTCCGATGTTATTTGATGTATAGGATAATCCTCATGAAGTCGCTTTGTAGCAACTTCATGATAGCTTTGATCAACCTTCCATCACTTCTTCTAACAACTCTTCACTTGGGGCAAAGTAATATGCACCGTCTAGAGCAGTCACAAAGTGCAGTAAACGGTCATGGATGCCATCACCAGACGTGCCAAACATACGCTCTAACATGGCATCAATAATGCTCAAATCTTTGGTGTAGGCAATAAAGAATAAGCCTTGATCACCCTGACCATCGCCATAAGGCAGCGAGTGACGCAAAATTTCCATCTCATCGCCTGCATCATCTTCAACCACAGTACGCGACACGTGCGAGTTCTCAGGTTGAACCTCGTCATCCAACTCAATAGATTCAAGTTTGGTACGACCAATCACGTGTTCCTGAGCATCGACTTTCAGCTTTTTCCATTTTTCTAAATCGTGGCAATAGCGCTGTGCAAAAATAAAAGAACCATCGGCAAACACGCCTGCAT
Source organism: Acinetobacter sp. SwsAc5 (assembly GCF_013391485.1). Lineage (NCBI taxonomy): Bacteria > Pseudomonadati > Pseudomonadota > Gammaproteobacteria > Moraxellales > Moraxellaceae > Acinetobacter > Acinetobacter sp. SwsAc5. The sequence continues at coordinate 23,553 of NZ_JACAXD010000016.1, read as the reverse complement.
CTTCGCCTAAAAGTGCAACTTCGGCACGATCATCTGGAAATTGTGGATTTTCGGTACCATCAATAAAGCCCGTCATGTCGCGTCCATCAAAATAACGGAAACAGACCCGTTCATCCAAGACCTCAATTTTGTCTTGAATCCCCTCAAAGAATGCCTGACTGAGTGCAAAGCAAATATCCGCACGTGTACTGGCGAGGTGAATGATCACATCGGCAGGCACGACAGGCATTGGGTACGCACCTTGAATTGGTTGTAATTGTTTAAAACCCTCTGGAGATTGCTGATAGAGCTGTGCCCAAAGTTCAGGGCCAAAAGCAACGCCAGTTTTAATTTGGGCATGTGGATGTTGGGTAATCAAACGATCCCGTGTGCTAAACAAGTCAGCCAATTTTTCTTTTAACTCAGTAATGCTTAAGTCTTTTAAACGAAGTACAAGAAAGCGAGCATGATCTGAAGGTAGTGGCAAAATTACAGATTGGGCAGTCATGTATAGCTCCTGAAAATTTGTTGTTTTCTATAAAGTTGACTTTATTGTGCCTGATTGCATGCAGGCTTAATAGCCTGAACCCGATTTTATTCAACGTTTTTAGTCATGAGATTAAGTGAAATATCATATAATGCACTGTCTTGTGAAAAGCGGCGATATATGTCTTATCAAGTTTGGATTGCGTTTATGTTGGCCTGTTGGGTGATTAGTGTTTCACCTGGCGCGGGTGCAATAGCATCTATGTCGAGTGGTTTGAATTATGGTTTTCGACATGGGTATTGGAATGCGATTGGTCTACAACTCGCTTTATTATTGCAAATCGCGATTGTAGCCGCAGGGGCAGGGGTATTATTTGCGACAACACCTTGGGCATTTCTAATTGTGAAATGGTTTGGTGTGGCATATTTGTTATATCTGGCGTATTTGCAATGGGCAGCGCCTGCACAGTCGATTGAAATTCAGCATGAGCTGACGCGAAAATCTGCTGGAAAATTGGTGATGTACGGCTTTCTGGTCAATATGAGCAATCCCAAAGCAATTGTGTTTTTATTGGCAGTTTTACCGCAATTTTTAGATTTATCTAAACCGCAATGGGCGCAATATGCAATTATGGCGTTGACCATGATTAGTATTGATTTGATTGTTATGGCGGGCTATACGGGCTTGGCTGCTAAAGTTTTACGTTTGTTAAGATCACCGAAGCAGCAAAAAGTCATGAATCGTACTTTTGCTGCATTGTTTGCAGGCGCTGCTTTTTTGTTGAGTTTGGTGCATCAGTAATGCCTTCAATTAAACAAAAGTGTATGTTGTAATTATAAAAAAATAGATTGAGATATACGTTGAAAATAAAAGGTATTCCGCGAGCACGTTATTGGCAACATTGTTAGATTAGCATGTTGCTTTTGAGTTTTTCAACTTTAATTGCAATTGGATTAGCAATTCAGTTTTCAGTAGATCGCGTGTTTTGGCCAATTGCTTTGATGGCACATTTGAGTATCAATTTGATTTTTTCTTTTGTATTTGCCGCCTTGCAAACTTATTTTAAACATACGGTGTGGCAAAGTGTGGTGTTGATTAATATTACGGCTGTGTTGTTGATTGCCATTCATGCAATGTTTTATCTACAAACAATAGATTGGAATGCTGTTTCAGAAGGTCAGCAGCAATTGAGTCTTTTACAGCAAGTGATTCACAGTGATATGGCACTGTGGATAGTGTATATGCTGCCACTTTTAGTCGTAATGCTCATTGCTGCAATACAAAAATATAGATACTCATTAACGAAAAACTAAGCCATGGTTCTGACTTTTTGAACGCTAAAAATCACCGCAAAAATGATCGCCATAGTCATCACAATACTTAAACCTGTCGAAATATTTAAGCCCGCACTTGACCATAAACCTACGCTGACTGCAATTTGCGCCACAATAAATGCCCAAATCACCATTTGTTTAGGCGAGTGAGCCAATAAACGTGCGGTTAAAGCGGGAATCACCAACAATGCGCCCATCAATAAAGAACCGACTGCACGTAAAGCCAATACGGTAAATAATGCCAACAACAACATAAAAATCAGGCGTTGCCATTGGGCATTCACGCCTTCACTGACCGCAATATCAGGGTCAATTGCAATTTGAATTTGTGCCTGCCAAAATTTATACAGCACCGCTAAAGCAACAATAATCACTAGGGCAAATACAGGTAAATCTGCCCATGAAATCGTGAGTAAATCGCCAAATAAATAGCTCAGCAATTCAGGACGCAAACTTGGAATATGCTGAATAAAAAGCAAACCTGAACAGAGCAATGTTGCAGAGCAGAGCGCCAATAATGCATCATTTGGCAACCGTGGATCATGTAAAATCCACAAAACACCCACCAATAATAATGCCAAGAATGTCACGCCCATCCACAGAGGCAAACTCAACGCCCCTGCAATCGCCACCCCCAATAACGTACCATGTGCCATCGTGTCGGCAAAAAAGGACATGCGTCGCCACAGCATTAAACAGCCAAGTGGGGCGGTCAAAAATACCAATAAACTGCCCATGATCCATGCAGGTAACAGCAATTGTAGCCAATCCATCATGGGTTAAGCTTCCGGTTCAGGGTGAATATGAGGACGTGAATCATGCTGACAAGGCTCGGCATGATCGCCATGGGCGCAGTGTTCATGGTGATGTTGATAAAACACCCGATTGGTTCCAAAAATAGCTTGGTATTCAGGATGTTGCTGTACATTTTCGGGCAAACCGCTACAGCAAATGTGTTTATTTAAACATACCACACGATGCGTACCTTGCATGACCCATTGCAAATCATGCGACACCATCAACACCGCACAGCCATATTTGCTCGGTAAGTTGCGCACATAGTCATACAGTTCAGCTTCGGACTGAATATCTAGTCCTTGCATCGGCTCATCCAGTACTAAAACATCAGGTTGACGTAATAAGGCGCGTGCCAATAGCACCCGTTGCCGCTCACCACCAGACAGTTGTTGTACTTTTGAATCTTGCAGTTTGGCAATGCCAGTATCGCGGATAATTTCTGCTTTAATTGCGTCTGGGCATTTTTCTAAAGCCAGTAAATCTTTCACTCTTAAAGGCAAGCTGTGTGAAGGATTAAACTTTTGCGGCACATAAGAAAAGGTCAATTTGCGAGCATTTACGAGCTTGCCTGCATTTGGTTTGACAATGCCAAGCAAGACTTTAATTAGAGTCGATTTTCCTGCGCCATTGGGGCCAATTAGCGTGACAATTTCACGTGCATGTAATTCAAAATCGACATTTTTTAAAATATCGCGCTCATCTATTCGCACCTGAATATTGTGCAAGGCGATGAGCGGTGCAGTGGTTATTTGCTGTTGCACTGCTGACATTTTCCAGAAATCTCAATAATGCTGTGATGCGGGCTAAAGCGGTCAGAGGCTGCCAACTGATCGAGTTGCTCTAATAAACCTTGCGCTGAAGCTTCTTTAACGACTTTACATTCAGTACAGATCAAAAAAGCCGCTTGGTGTCCTTCACGTGGATGACAGCAAGGAATATATGCATTGATTGAAGTCAAACGGTGAATTAGTCCTTTTTCCAGTAAAAAATCCAAAGTACGGTACACCGTTGGCGGTGCTGCAGGACGATCAGACTCACTTTTAATTTTCGCCAATAAATCATAAGCACCCATTGGTGCAGATGCCTTGAGAATGAGTTCCAACACTTCTTTACGTAGCGGTGTTAAACGAGCACCTGTTGCCGCACATAAACTTTCAGCTTCGGCAAGACGTTGATCGACATTGTGATGGTCGTGAACGCCATGTAATGCATTGTGATGCTCGTGCGAACATAAGCTCATAGCCACCCCAGTTGAACTTTAAAAGAAAAACGACAGTAAATCTTAGCATGAAGCGTTATTAGTTTCGATTATACGTAGGTATTTTTATAAATTTGTTATATTATAACATTTGTCGATTTTTCGTGATATGTCGCAATGTTTCGTTTATTTAGTTTCTGTCTTTTAGCGTTATGCAGTACTGTCAGCATGGCGCAGGCTTTGGTGGTGTCTACCCATCCTATCTATTTGATTGCCCAAAAAGTCACGCAAAATATCGAAACACCCACGTTATTACTGGCAGATCAAACAGGGCATGATGTATCGCTCACGCCTGCACATCGAAAAATCATCCAAGATGCGGATTTAATTATTTGGCTAGGTAAGGCGCATGAAGCACCGCTAGAACGTGTATTACATCAAAATCCTAAAGCGATTGCTTTATTAGATACGGGCATTATGAAAACTTTGCCGCAGCGTTCAGAACGTGGTGCAGCATTAAAAAATACAGTAGACAGCCATGTCTGGCTAGACCCAAACAATGCGGTGCGTATCGGCTTCTTTATTGCCGCGTTACGTTCTCAGCAAATGCCTGAACATCGCGATGCTTATTGGAACAACGCACGTTCCTTCGCACAGAGTTTATTCAAAAGTGCAAGTCAGTTTCAGACTCAAACAGCAGTACAGCCATATTGGGCTTATCACGATGCCTATCAATATTTAGAACGTGCCTTAAATTTAGAATTTTCTGGGTCGATGACCAATGATCCGCATATTGCGCCAACAGTCGCACAAATTAAATATTTGAACGATCACCGACCAAATCCAAAAATGTGCCTACTTGCAGAAGGACATGCCAGTAAAAATCAGTATATGAAATTGAATCCAATTGTGTTTCAAAAGGTCGATGAAAGCATGCGCGGTGCAGATGATTTTGTGCAAGCGTGGCAGCAATTAGCCAAGCAAACCAAGGCTTGTGTATTAAATGCACGAAAATGATGCGTTTTTTAAGCAAAATTGAAATATGACAATTCCGAGACAAACATGCAAAAAAACACGACTAAGGTCGGGAAACGATTGCATGTTCAGGGGGCTAACTCTATAATGCCTGCGATAAAAAACGATCATCAGTTGAACTTGTCAAGCATTAATGCTGTGAGTGGATAAAAAATGAGCCGAACTAGTCGCTTGATTGACCGACGATTAGCTAAAGCTTTGGTCTTCTTACAAGCATTCATGATTCCAGTTTCAGCCCTGATAGCGTGGGTCTTGAAAGACTCAACGGCTGCCTTAAGCGCTGCACTTGGTGCTAGTGTTTGTTGGTTGGCAAGTTGTTATTTTTCATGGCAGTCGTTTCGAGCAGCAGGTGCACGAGCGTCCAGACAGGTTCTTTCGAACATGTATAGAGGAATGCTCGGTAAGTTTGCAATCGTGATCGTAGGATTCATTTTAATTTTAAGCAATGTACAGCCGTTATCCCCGGTGGCATTGTTTTGTGGTTTTATGCTCGTTCAAAGCATGTCGTGGGTTGCGCCATTTTGGGTGTCACGATTACAAAAACGAGTCTAAACGCAGCAAAAATTGAAAAGTTTTTCAGGAATAGGCGAGATATCAAGCAGCACGCGATGTTCGTTTGTTCTATTAGTTTTTTTACATTGACCAGGTGTGATTTATGGCTGCTGAAGAACATGCCCTTACTTCGACCGAGTATATCAAGCATCACTTGACCAATATGACCTATGGCAAAATGCCAGACGGTTCATGGAAGTTGGCTGAGTCTGCTGAAGAAGCTCAACAGATGGGGTTCACTGCTATTCACTTGGATTCAATGGGTTGGTCTATCGGACTTGGTCTGATCTTCTGTTTATTGTTCTGGATTGTTGCGAAAGCTGCAAATTCAGGCGTGCCTGGTAAATTCCAGTCAGTAATTGAAGTGATTATCGAGTTTGTGGATTCAAGTGTACGTGATACCTTCCATGGGAAGTCTCGATTAATTGCACCCTTAGCATTAACCATTTTCGTGTGGATTTTCCTCATGAACTTGATGGATTTAATCCCTGTTGACTTTATTCCTTATGTAGCTCAACAGGCGATTGCATCTATGCTGGGTGTGGACCCTCATCAGGTTTACTTTAAAATTGTTCCGACTACAGATCCAAACATTACCTTAGGTATGTCTATTTCTGTATTCTTCTTAATTATTTTCTATAGTATTCGTGAGAAAGGTGTTGGCGGCTTCGTTGGTGAGTTGGCACTTAACCCATTCAACCCAAGTAATCCAGTTGCTAAAGTGCTTTTAATTCCATTCAACTTATTGTTGGAATTGACTACTTTCTTGGCGCGACCAGTTTCATTGGCTCTACGACTGTTCGGTAACATGTATGCGGGAGAGTTAATCTTCATTCTTATCGCGTTATTACCGTTCTGGATCCAGTGGGCATTGTCTGTGCCTTGGGCGATTTTCCACATTTTGATTATTACGCTACAAGCATTCATTTTCATGATGTTGACTATCGTGTACATGAGCATGGCAAGCGAAAAGCATTAATGGTATGGCCTAACTGTCATCGGGCGGTTGGGCACACAATTTTTTAACTTAATTTGGTATAAAACCTAACCTCTGAGGAATTATCATGGAACTCACTTTAGGTCTAGTTGCAATTGCATCTGCTATCTTGATCGCTTTCGGTGCTTTAGGTACTGCGATTGGTTTTGGTCTTTTAGGCGGTCGCTTCCTTGAAGCTGTTGCTCGTCAACCAGAATTGGCTCCACAACTTCAAACTCGTATGTTCTTAATCGCAGGTCTTCTTGATGCTGTGCCTATGATCGGTGTTGGTATTGGCTTGTTCTTCATCTTCGCTAATCCATTTGTAGGTTAATCAGCTTAATTCCGAAATTCACTATTTGAGGAATTTGCAATGAATATCAACCTCACATTGTTTGGCCAAGCGATTGCATTTGCGATTTTCGTCGCATTCTGCATGAAGTTTGTATGGCCACCACTAATCAATGCGATTAGTGAGCGTCAGCGTCGTATTGCTGACGGCTTAAATGCAGCTGAGAAAGCCAAAGCTGATCTTGCCGATGCGCAAGCTCAAGTGAAAGCTGAATTAGATGCAGCTAAAGCACAAGCGGCTCAATTGATCGAACAAGCGAATCGTCGTGCAGCACAATTGGTAGAAGAAGCGCGTACCCAAGCATCTGCTGAAGGTGAGCGTATTCGTCAACAAGCGAAAGAAGCTGTTGATACAGAAATCAATTCTGCTCGCGAAGAATTACGTCAACAAGTAGCTGCGCTTGCAGTAACTGGTGCAGAGAAAATTCTTAGCCAGCAAGTTGACGCAGAAGCTCACAATGCCATGCTGACTCAGCTGGCTGCTAAACTTTAAGAGAGAGGCAGATTATGGCTGAACTCTTGACGTTGGCACGCCCATACGCTAAAGCAGCATTTGCTTACGCTTCTGAGCAAGGTGCAACTGACAATTGGTCAACAGCACTTAACTTGCTCAGTGCTGCGGTGCAAGACGAAGCATTTTCAGCTTACTTAAATCGCCCTGAGCTTACGCCTGCTGAGCAGGTGAGTATTTTTGCCAAAGTTTTAGGTGAAGACCAAACTGCAGCAGTGTCAAACTTTTTGACATTGCTTGCTGAAAACAACCGTTTGGCTTTGCTTCCTGAAATTCAAGCAGAATACGAACAGCTCAAATCACAGAATAACAATACTGTGGATGTTGTGATTGAATCAGCATTCCCATTGACTTCTGTACAAGAACAAATTCTTGCTCAAGCGTTAGAAAAACGTTTCGCTGCGGCAGTAAATGTTTCTGTAGAAGTGAACCCAGCGTTAATTGCGGGTGTGGTTATTCGTGCAGGCGACCAAGTGATAGATGATTCTGCGCTTAACAAGCTTGAAAAAATGCGGACACGTCTTTTAGCTTAATTGCGAAGACTGAACTAATAAAAGATTGAGGTATAGCGCAATGCAACAACTGAATCCATCCGAGATCAGTGCGCTCATTAAACAGCGTATCGGCGATCTGGACACCAGCGCGACCGCTAAAAACGAAGGTACCATTGTTATGGTATCCGACGGTATTGTGCGCATTCACGGCCTTGCTGATGCAATGTACGGTGAAATGATCGAATTCGACGGCGGCTTATTTGGTATGGCACTGAACCTAGAACAGGATTCAGTGGGCGTCGTTGTTTTAGGTAACTACTTAAGCCTTCAAGAAGGTCAAAAAGCACGTTGCACAGGTCGTGTATTAGAAGTTCCGGTTGGTCCAGAACTTTTAGGCCGTGTAGTAGATGCTTTGGGTAACCCAATTGATGGTAAAGGCCCTATTGATGCAAAATTAACTGATGCTGTAGAAAAAGTAGCACCAGGCGTAATTTGGCGTCAATCAGTGGATCAACCTGTTCAAACTGGTTATAAATCAGTTGATACCATGATCCCTGTAGGCCGTGGTCAACGTGAGTTGATCATTGGTGACCGTCAAACTGGTAAAACAGCAATGGCGATCGATGCGATCATCGCTCAGAAAAACTCTGGCATTAAGTGTGTATACGTAGCAATTGGTCAAAAACAATCGACTATCGCAAACGTAGTACGCAAGCTAGAAGAAACTGGCGCTATGGCGTATACAACTGTTGTTGCAGCAGCAGCGGCAGATCCAGCAGCAATGTTGTATCTTGCTCCGTACTCTGGCTGTACAATGGGTGAATACTTCCGTGACCGTGGTGAAGACGCGCTTATCATTTATGATGACTTGTCTAAGCAAGCTGTTGCGTATCGTCAAATTTCATTGCTTTTACGTCGTCCACCAGGTCGTGAAGCGTATCCAGGTGACGTGTTCTATCTACACTCGCGTCTACTTGAGCGTGCTTCTCGTGTATCTGCTGACTATGTTGAGAAATTCACTAACGGTGAAGTTAAAGGTCAAACTGGTTCTTTAACTGCATTGCCGATTATTGAAACTCAAGCAGGTGACGTATCTGCATTCGTACCAACCAACGTAATTTCGATTACAGATGGTCAGATCTTCTTAGAAACATCATTATTCAACGCAGGTATCCGTCCTGCTGTGAACGCGGGTATTTCTGTATCGCGTGTTGGTGGTTCTGCTCAAACTAAGATCATCAAAAAATTGTCTGGTGGTATCCGTACCGCTTTGGCGCAATACCGTGAATTGGCAGCGTTTGCTCAGTTCGCTTCTGACCTTGACGAAGCAACTCGTAAGCAACTTGAACATGGTCAACGTGTAACTGAGTTAATGAAGCAGAAACAATATGCGCCATACTCAATTGCTGACCAAGCTGTTTCAGTTTATGCATCTAACGAAGGCTATATGGCTGACGTAGAAGTGAAGAAAATCGTAGACTTTGATGCTGCGTTAATCTCTTACTTCCGTTCAGAACATGCTGCGTTAATGCAACAAATCGATGAAACTGGTGATTTTAACAAAGACATCGAAGCTGCAATCAAAGCAGGTATTGAAAGCTTTAAAGCGACTCAAACTTACTAATTTAGCATTGGCTAGTTAGGGGTTTGGTTCACGGAATCAACCTTCGGAAGCCTGAAAGGGCTTTCGAATACTAGGTTAAGCGTATGGCAAATTTAAAAGAAATTCGCGCCAAAGTTGCTAGTATCAAGAGCACGCAAAAGATTACTCGCGCGATGCAAATGGTTGCTGCTTCTAAGATGCGTCGTGCGCAAGAGCGCATGGCTCAAGGCCGTCCGTATGCCGAAAATATGCACCGTGTAATTGCTCATTTGGTACAGGCGAACCCTGAATACAAACACCGTTATATGATTGAACGCCCTGTAAAACGCGTTGGTTATATCATCGTGTCTTCAGATCGTGGTTTGGCAGGTGGCTTGAACATTAACTTGTTCAAGAAAGTTGTAAAGCATGTACAGCAACAACAAGAGCAGTCAATTGAAGTTCAGTTTGCTTTAATTGGTCAAAAAGCGGTTTCGTTTTTTAAAAACTACGGCGGTAAAGTGCTTGGTGCAACTACAAACGTAGGTGACGCGCCAAGTCTTGAACAGTTATCTGGTTCTGTGCAAGTGATGTTAGATGCGTACGATAAAGGCGAGTTAGATCGCATTTACCTCGTGTCAAACGGCTTTGTCAATGCCATGACTCAAGATCAGAAAATCGAACAACTTGTTCCTTTAGCATCTGCTGAAGAAAACAAGACTCTTAACCGTCAATACGGTTGGGATTATATCTATGAACCAGAAGCTGAAGAGCTGTTAAATGGTTTATTGGTTCGTTACATCGAGTCTATGGTTTATCAAGGTGTGATTGAAAACATCGCATGTGAACAGTCTGCGCGTATGGTTGCAATGAAAGCTGCAACAGATAACGCAGGTGAACTGATCAAGAGCCTACAACTTATTTATAACAAGCTGCGTCAAGCCGCGATTACTCAGGAAATTTCTGAAATCGTTGGTGGTGCCGCTGCCGTTTAACATTATTAGTTTGAATTGAGGAGACAGCAATGAGTGGCGGTCGTATCATTCAGATCATCGGCGCGGTTATCGACGTCGAGTTTGAACGCAACAGCGTTCCTAAGATCTATGACGCTCTCCAAGTTGACGGTACTGAAACTACATTAGAAGTTCAGCAACAACTTGGTGATGGCGTAGTTCGTACTATTGCAATGGGTTCTACTGAAGGCCTTAAGCGTGGTTTGAACGTAACTAACACTAACGCGCCAATCTCTGTACCAGTAGGTACAGCGACACTTGGTCGTATCATGGACGTTCTTGGTCGCCCTATCGACGAAGCTGGTCCAGTTGCAACTGAAGAGCGTTTACCAATTCACCGTCAAGCGCCTTCTTATGCAGAACAAGCGGCTTCTACTGACCTTTTAGAAACTGGTATTAAAGTCATTGACTTACTTTGCCCGTTCGCGAAAGGTGGTAAAGTTGGTCTGTTCGGTGGTGCGGGTGTTGGTAAAACCGTAAATATGATGGAGTTGATCAACAACATCGCTAAAGCGCACTCAGGTTTATCTGTATTCGCTGGTGTTGGTGAGCGTACTCGTGAAGGTAACGACTTCTATCACGAAATGAAAGACTCTAACGTTCTTGACAAAGTAGCAATGGTCTACGGTCAGATGAACGAGCCGCCTGGTAACCGTTTACGCGTAGCGTTAACTGGTTTGACTATGGCTGAGTACTTCCGTGATCAAAAAGATGAGAACGGTAAAGGTCGTGACGTATTATTGTTCGTAGACAACATCTACCGTTATACACTAGCAGGTACTGAAGTATCAGCACTTCTAGGTCGTATGCCATCTGCAGTAGGTTATCAGCCTACACTTGCAGAAGAGATGGGTGTTCTTCAAGAACGTATTACTTCAACTAAGTCTGGTTCGATTACATCTATTCAAGCTGTATACGTACCTGCCGATGACTTGACTGACCCATCACCTGCTACAACGTTCGCGCACTTAGACGCAACTGTAGTATTGAGCCGTGATATTGCATCTCAAGGTATTTACCCTGCGATCGATCCACTAGACTCAACTTCACGTCAGTTAGATCCATTAGTTGTTGGTACTGAGCATTACGAAATTGCTCGTTCAGTTCAAAACGTTCTTCAACGTTATAAAGAATTGAAAGACATTATCGCAATTCTTGGTATGGACGAATTGTCAGAAGAAGACAAACTTACTGTATACCGTGCACGTAAGATCCAACGTTTCTTCTCTCAACCGTTCCACGTAGCTGAAGTATTTACTGGCGCGCCTGGTAAACTTGTACCGCTTAAAGATACAATTCGTGGCTTTAAAGGTCTTCTAGCTGGTGAATACGATCATATCCCAGAACAAGCGTTCTATATGGTTGGTGGTATTGACGAAGTGATTGCTAAAGCCGAGAAACTTTAATTAGCAGCTCTAATTTAGGAGATTCTCATGGCGACTATGCAATGTGATGTTGTAAGTGTAAAAGAGTCTTTGTACTCTGGCACTGTGACTATGCTAATTGCAAAAGGTGCTGGCGGTGAACTCGGTATTATGCCGGGTCACGCACCACTGGTAACTTTGCTTCAGCCGGGTGCAATCCGCGTTCTGCTGGAAAATGGTACAGAAGAATTAATCTATGTATCTGGTGGCGTTCTAGAAGTTCAACCGCATGTTGTTACGATTCTTGCAGATACTGCAGTTCGTGCAGAAAACTTAGATGAAGCGGCAATTATTGAAGCGCGTAAACACGCTGAACAATTGTTGGCAAATCAAAAGAGCGATTTGGACTCTGCTGCTGCTTTGGCTGCTTTGGCAGAAACTGCTGCACAGTTGGAAACCATCCGCAAAATCAAAAACCGCGCACTTTAATTGTCGGTTTAAGATTGAAAGAAGCCACTCGAAAGAGTGGCTTTTTTTATACTGTTTATAATTGAAGTCTTATCTTTGCTTAGGATGCCATATTGGTGGTATCAGTAGGTTGATTCGATTCGCCCTGTAAAATCATCCCCGCCAGCTTTAGCATTTCAGCTTGAATACTCCCCATTTGCTGTTCCAGTTTTTTAAAGTCCACTTTGCTTAAATCGATTTGTCCATTTAAAAATGGTGAAGCCAAAACTTGCTGATTGGCAGCCAATAAGTTTTGACGGATGGTATCAATTTCCTGTGTTTTTAAGTCTAGGCTGCTTAGTGTTTGATTGAAGCCTTGTAACTGCTGTTGTATTTGAGTCGCTGCAATTTGTAATTGTTGTGGATCTTGCGCATCTACAGCGGTTTGCAATTCAGACTTGGTTTGATTCAGTTGTTCGACATATTGACCTGCTTTGAGCTGTAGATCAGCCACATCGCGCACAATATAGAACATATTGCCACTGCTTAATGGAGCGTTGGTTGGGTTTGTATTGCTGTTGGATGATGCGCTGGAATCATCTTGATTAGTTGTTTGCGTTTGCGGCGTGTTCATTTGATCACAGGCGCTGAGTAGCAAGGCAGAACTCAATAGTGCAAACGGAAGTAGTGTCTTCGAAGATACATTTTTCATATTCATGTGATTTTTGGTACTCATTGAGAATGAATATAAAACGAAAATATGAATAAAAAACAGATTGTTGCAAAGCAATAACAAATCTTAATTTTTTTGTCTAAATCAAAAAAAATAGGAGTTTTAAAGAAACTCCTATGAATTACACTTCTTTCATAAAAGAAAAATGATCATAAGTAATGCGTCGAATTGATATTGATAGTCCCTTCTCTTGCGCCATATATGGCTCAGGATGAGGAATATATTCCGCAAGAGGATGAGGGAGCTGAATTATTGATTTAAAGAGAATTTATGAAAGAACTCTTTAACTTGCTGAATAAAAAATTATTTAGCCAATTCAGCCACAATCGCTTCTACAATGCGCGGGTCATCTGCGGTTAAATCTGGGGCAAAACGCGCCACCACTTCACCTTGTTTATTCACCAAAAACTTTTCAAAGTTCCACAATACTTCAGGTGGTTCATTTGGGGTTAAGCCGTAATCAACCAAATCTTTCCACCATGGGCCTTCACCAATACGTTCAGGAATTGCTTGCGTTAAAGCCGTGTAGAGAGGATGTTTTTCTGCACCCACGACTGGAATTTTAGCAAACAATGGAAAACTCACCTGATAATTCAGTGAGCAAAATTCCTGAATTTCTGTATCGCTGCCCGGTTCTTGTGCCAAGAAATCATTCGATGGAAAGGCTAAAATTTCTAAGCCTTGTGCCTGTTTTGCTGCGTAGAGTTGCTGTAAGCCTTCGTATTGCGGGGTTAAGCCACATTTTGATGCCACGTTCACGATCAACAACACTTTTCCTGCATATTGATTTAATGTGGTTTCCGTACCCTGATTGGTTTTTACTGCAATGTCATAAACTGAAGTGCGCATAGTTGCTTCCTAGAATCTGTATTTTACCGCTGCTGTTGTAACTGTAATTTTTGGGTACAGCAAGTTTTATAGCAAAGAAATTTACGACACTGATGGAATCCCGCATAGCCGTGATATTGCGCAGAAAAATGTAATTCGTATCTGCATTTTATTTTATTGATGGATAAATCGAGCGAAAAGTGCCATAAATAGACACTGGGTTTTTAGCACTTTGCATCACAAGTCAGTTATAGAAAAGGGTTTCACAGCAGGTATGCTGTTTGGTACAACAAGGATGATGAATACATGATACGGTCAGATAAAGGCGTATTTTGGGCAATTTTATTGCCATTGATTGCGGTATTGATTTGGTCTTTAAATATTGCAGTAACGAGGTATGTGGCGGAGTATATTTCACCCGTCAGTATCAGTTTTTATCGCTGGTTGATTGCTTTTCTGATTTTAACCCCGTGGATATTGCCCAAAGTTTGGCAGCAGCGTGAGTTGATTCGTCCACATTTGAAACAGTTGGCAGTGCTTAGTGCTTTTGGTTTGGTGCTGTATCAAGGTCTAAGCTATACCGCAGCCAATTACACCACTGCAACCAATATGGGCATTATTAATGCGTTTATTCCCATGTTTACGGTTTTGGTTTCATTGCTGATCTTAAAAGACATTCCGACACGATTTGCGGTTTTGGGCTGCATTATTTCATTTTCGGGTTTGTTGTATGTGATTGCACAAGGAGATTTGCGTCAACTCAGTCAGCTGACAGGACATGCGGGCGATATGCTCATGGTTTTGGCGGTATTTTTTTACGCCTTTTATGGGGTGTTTTTAAAGAAATGGAATTTAAAATTGCCGCTCATGCTGAGTCTTTATGTGCAAATTATATTCGCCTTACTTTACCATCTGCCATTTATTTTGTGGTTCGGCTTGGATCATTTAAATAGCCAAAATGGTTTAAGTGTACTGTATGCAGGTATATTTCCTTCAATTATTGCACCTTTGGTATGGATGTTGGCCGTTCAATATTTAGGGCCAAATCGCACCAGTATTTTTATGAATTTGATGCCTGTTTTCACGGCTATCATTGCATATTTTTGGTTGGCAGAAGTGTGGGGGAGTTATCACAGTATCGGTGGATTGATTATTTTAACGGGTATTGTGTTGGCACAAATGAAAGCACGCGTACACATTCAAGCAAAAAGTTGAGTTTAATTGGTGTTTTTTTGATCACATAAAGGTGTATTTAAAATGCCTTTTATTCAAAATTTATACAGTATTGAGTGTTATGAGTTATGACAGTTTTTTTAATTTTTCTAAAATAATTGTAAAAATAGTAAGATAATTTAAATTGTTAAGAAAAAAAGATGAATCTTTCATTGAATATTTGTCTTGGATTAATAGGAAAAATCTATTTGTATAGTCGACTAAATTACTCCATAATTCACGTACTGAAAATGATCCACAGTATTCAATAATCAGTGAAATATCATTTGCAGCAAGATTTTCAAACCCTCTGGATGTGCTTTTATACACATCCTTTTTATGCTCAACCATCCCTATATGGTTGAGCTTTTTTTTATCCACTGGAGCGTAAAACCTCGTGGTTCAGCACGAGGATATAAGCGACTGGAGTAAACCATATGAACGACACGAAATGTCGTTTTAAATACTTGTACTATAGTCACTATTAAGAAAAATACTGTTAAAATAATTGGATGAAGACACTCAAATTACGCATAAAAGACAAACATTGCAAGGTGCTAAATCAGTTAGCATCCGAAGTAAATTTTGTCTGGAATTATGTCAATGATTTGTGTTTTAAGCATCTACAACGTAAACAACAATTCTTTTCAGCATACGACCTTGCAAAATACACGAAAGGCACATCGAAAGAATGCAACTTGCACAGTCAAACTATTCAGGCAGTGACAGAAGAATTGGTCACAAGACGCAAGCAGTTCAAAAAAGCAAAACTAAAATGGCATGTCAGTAATAAAAAATCAGCTATACGTTCACTGGGTTGGATACCGTTTAAAAAGGTTGCAATCAAATATGCTGATGGCTATGTTGAATATGGCAAGCATCAATTTAAACTATGGGATAGTTACGGATTAAGTCAATACAATATCAAAACAGGCACATTCGTAGAAGATAGTCGTGGACGTTGGTATGTTTGTCTTGTAGTTGATGCAGTCAAAATAGAAAAAACAACGCTAAAACCTCAATTGGCATAGATTTAGGTTTAAAAGATTTAGCGACTTGTTCAGATGGCGTAAAACTTAAAGCACCTCAAATCTATCGGCAATATGAACAAAAACTTGGTATTGCTCAACGTGCAAAAAATAAGAAACGTGTCAAAGCCATCCATGCCAAGATTAAAAATGTAAGACAAAACATGCTGCATCAATTCAGCCGAAAACTGGTGAATGAACATGCAGCCATCTTCGTTGGCAATGTGAATGCCAAAGCATTAGCACAAACCAGATTGGCTAAATCAGTGCTAGATGCCAGTTGGACAACACTAAGAACCATGCTCAAGTATAAATGCGAGAACGCAGGGGTATGTTATGAAGAAGTCAATGAAGCCTATACCACCCAAATTTGTTCGTGCTGTGGCTCACGCTCCAGTAGTCCGGAAGGTAGAGCAGGACTTGGAATAAGAGAATGGCAGTGTGTGGAGTGCGGTACGCTCCATGATCGGGATGTAAATTCCGCACTGAATATTCTTGCGCTCGGACATGAGCGTCTAGCAGTAGGAATCTCCGTCCTTTAGGTCGGGGAGGATGTCAACTAAAATTTGTCTAAAGCTAGGCGCGAATCACTGCCCCACTCTCTGCATCTAAAATACGGCTAGGTTGCTGACTTAAACCCAAATCACCATTTAAGTAGTGCAATTGTTGTTGAAAATATTGCGTTGTCTCTTGCAAAGAGTGTGCAGGGACAAGTCCCGCAGGATTGGCACTAGTCGATACAATAAAGCCATCAAAGGCATGGCATAACGCCATACATAAAGGATGATTGGTTACGCGCACCGCCACTTTGGGGTGTTGACCTGTAATCCACTCTGGAATAGCAGATGTGCTGGGTAATAGCCATGTGGTCGCTCGATCTGTGGGATGAGTATTCGTCCATGATGCAATCACGCGGTCTCGCATTTCGGGGTTTAAATCCTGCAGTAAATGCTCCACTTGTGATAGATGTCCTGCCAGTAAAATCACACCTTTTTCAATCGGACGCTGTTTTAGACGTAAAATTTCCAAAAATGCCTGTTGATTATAAGGATCACAACCTAGACCCCACACTGCCTCTGTAGGATAGGCCAGTACCTGTCCTTGTTGTAGACATGCAGCGGCTTCGGTGACAGAAGTTGTAATCATGGGAGTTTTACCTAAACAGAAACGTGAAATAGGCGCTTATTGTGAACCTTATTTGAGTGGACGACAACGCAGATATAAACCTGATTGTTGTAAACAGAAGCCCATGAGTTCCAGTTCCATTAATGCGCTGGTGAGTGTGGCAATATCTAAATTCAGTTGCTGTGCCAAGTGATCGATGCTTTGTCCGACCCAATCCAGTTGTTGATACAGTGCCAATAAATGCTCGGGAATATGCGGTGTACTTGTATCTGCTGTTTTTGTTGTGGTGGTTTGAAGTATTGCTTCAGTCGGTGGTGTAGATAATTTTGCTTTTGTTGAAGCTGCTGTAGTCTGATTTTGGCTTGATGCTATTTGGTTTTGTTGATATTGCCATTGGGTGGGTAGGGCTAAATCTTCAATCACTTGTTCAGGATGATCCACTAAAATTGCACCTTCACGAATCAATTGGTGGCAACCTTGATGAAATTCACTGTAAATATGTCCTGGAATGGCAAAAATTAATTTGCCTTGCTCTGCTGCCAGTTTCGCAGTAATCAGCGAGCCACTATTTAAACTGGCTTCAGCAACAATCACGCCTAAACTTAGTCCACTGACAATACGGTTACGTCGTGGAAAATGTTGCTGTAAGGGCTTAGTCTGTGGTAAAAACTCCGTAATCACGGCACCACCAGATTCTACAATTTTTTGGCGCAGGCTGTGATGTGCACTTGGATAAGTGCTGTCCAAACCTGTGCCCATGACTGCAATGGTACGTTGATGTTGCAAAGCACCTTGATGTGCGGCTTCATCAATACCTTGTGCCAAACCACTATTGATAAAGAACCCTTGTTCACTTAAATAATAAGCAAAATCATAAGCCACTTGCCGACCATGCGGGCTGGCTTTGCGACTGCCGACAATCGCAATTTGCGCTTGCAACAAAGCCTGTGCATTGCCTTGCCCAAATAAAATGGGTGGCTTGTTGGAATAGGGTCGTAACTGATTGGGATAGTCCGCATCGTCCAAAGTTAGAATAAAATCGCACTGCTGTTGCAGTTGATTCAGACATTGTTCAAAGGCGAGTTGCCCTGTTGGGCTGAGATATTCTTTGGCGCGTTGTAGATGGTTGGCATGAATGCGCACATCTGACCATGTGAGGAGGTGTTCGGGCTGCACTGCGGCAGCCACGGAACCATAATGTTGTACGAGTTTGGAAAAACTAGACAGTGAATGTTGAACCAAATACCACAACAAAATGTAGTTGATTTGCTGTGGGCTGAATGAATTCAACATCACCATCTTAAACCGTTTTAGTCGTCCATTCGTGGTGCTTGTAAGCTCGCACCGACTTTAATTGGTAATTCACTGTCTAAAACATAGGCATAGCTAATGTGGTCAAAGCTCTTGAAGACCATGATATTGCCAATACGTTCGCCTGGAAGCTGAACACGTTCTTTGGTTTTCGGGTCGGTGACCACTTCGCCTTTTTGCGCTACGCTAAACACATGACCAGATTGCACGCCATGTAATGTACCGCGATCAATTGCCACAACACTGTGTTTTGCTGCAGTACCAATCGAACCCATCACACGTAGCACTTGACCACCTGTGCTGACATTTTCAGCATGCGTTGGGTAGAACAAGGTTGGCAGCATTGGGTCATAAATTGGTAAGACGCGATCACCACGACGCACTTCGGCATTGTAGGTATCGGTCAATTCAAGTGTGGTGATGTCATTTTCACCACGTACTGCAATACCTGCAGCAACTTGAGTGAGTTCAATGCCTGCATTGAATTTTTGACCATTGGCATCGGTCAGCATGTACGGTTCGCCTTCACGATATACACCGTAGCGTTGACCTACTTCCAGACCTGCACCACGTGCATACACACTTTGACCTTTAGCAGCTAAAACACGTTGATCAGAAGTACCTAAAATATATGGTGTGCCTTGTAACGCATCTGCGGCAATAATGCTGCTGCGCTCTAACCAGTGTTTGATGTAGTCAAGTGGAATCACAGGAATGGTATTATTTAAAGACTCCACGCGAATTTGCGGCTGTAAATTGGTGCTCTTGCCTGCATAACGACGAATAATGCCTTCACAGCCATCGCCTTCATCTTTACCAATAATAGGGCGACCTTCGTAGGTACACATCAACAAACGGTCACCTGGGAAAATCCAGTGTGGATTTTTTACGTGACGGTTACTTGCCCAAATTTCAGGCCAACGTAATGGATTGTTCAGGAATTTTTTGGAAATATCCCATAAGGTATCGCCTTTTTTTACCACATACACATTTGGTGCGCTGGCTTTTAAGGCAGGCGGATTGATGTTTCGTGCAGGTGCTGCTTCAGCCACACTGATCGCACCAAGTCCCACTGTGAGACATACTGCGAGTGCTAAAACTTGCTTTTTAAACCCCAAGACACGAAAAGAGGATGTGTCTGTCAAAACCTTTTTCATTATCATAATTCCTAAAATTATGTATGTAGTTGCGTTATAATAACGATCTTACACACATTTTTTTGATGAAGCATTCCTTCATTCGGTTTTTTGATCAATGGCATAAGTGAGGATGTCCCATGGCCTTATTACCTATTTTAAGTTTCCCGGATCCCCGTTTGCGTACCATTGCCAAACCCGTCGAAGAAGTCACCGACGAGATTCGTCAGCTTGCTGCAGATATGTTTGAAACGATGTATGCCGCACCCGGAATTGGTCTGGCTGCAACGCAGGTCGATCATCATATTCAGCTGATTGTCATGGATTTATCTGAAAATAAAGATCAACCCATGGTCTTCATTAACCCCAAAGTTATCGCATTGACTGAAGAGACCCAACCGTATGAAGAAGGGTGTTTGTCAGTGCCTCAAATATACGACAAAGTTGAGCGTCCGTCACGTGTAAAAATTGAAGCGATTAACCTTGAGGGCCAATCCTTTGCGCTAGAAGCGGATGAACTTCTCGCTGTTTGTATCCAACATGAAATGGATCACTTAAATGGCAAATTATTTGTCGATTATTTATCGCCGCTCAAGCGTCAGCGTGCCCGTGAAAAAGTCGAAAAAGTAGTGCGCCAGCGTCAGAAAGAAAAAGTCGCGGTCAAGCGTTAAGACGTAGAACAATCAAGAAGACTAGACGCGCAAGTTTAGACCAAAGCCTAAAAATCAGCCCAATTTCGATTGGGCTTTGTTATACTTGTGCCACACAAATTCAGGATAGATGTTTTTGTTGTTGCGTAGTGGTTTACTGCTTTCATTTATCGCAGTTTTTTTACAGATTGCTGTTTTTTTACAGCCTTTGCTGCCTGAGCAATATCAAGTTGCGCCAGTCTGTGAAACCATCACGCGTGCACTTTTGTTGCCACAAGCCCACGCCGTGCATACAAATTCTTCGCATGCTGCACATTCATCTACATCGCAAGCTGATGATCAACAACTGACTGCACAGCATGGACATCATCATCACGATGCTTCACATCAATGTCAGTATTGTACGGTCTATGGCAACTTGGTCTTGCCACCTGAATTAGAGCTTAAAGAAGTACTTGATCGCATTCAGGTGCGTCTTTTGGCTTTCCAAAAACGCTTTCAACATGTTTGGTTTGCACTTCAGCAACTCTTTTTACTTCCGCAAGGACGTGCTCCACCTCACTTTGCATAAATTCAATGTTTTTCGGGTCTGCTTTGACCCTAACTGTATTTATGTTTTGAAGTGAGAAATAAAATGGCTCAGCCTAAATTTTTATTACAGCCCATTGCGGCTGCAGTTTGTGTTGCCTGCTATTCAGCAAGTGCGTTTGCCGATCAAAGTATGCTGTCTGCAAATACGCATAGCCTTGCGCCTATTGTTGCAACCGCACAACAGGGCAATGATGCCAATGGTCTGGTGGTACGTGCCAATCCTAAACAACCCATTCAGCCTATTCCTGCTACAGATGGTGCAGATTATTTACAAAGCATTGTCGGTTTTAGTGCAGTGAACAGTGGCGCGGGTACCAATGGTGATGTGACCTTCCGTGGCATGTTTGGTTCGCGTATTAAAATTTTAACCGATGGTTCTGAAAACTTGGGCGCATGTCCTAGCCGTATGGACTCGCCAACCTCTTATATTTCACCAGAAAGTTTTGATGAAATTACCGTGATTAAAGGCCCGCAAACGGTGCAATATGCCAACACGGGTTCGGCAGCAACGGTGTTGTTTGAGCGTAAGCCTGAACAATTTGGTGAAGGTCAAAACTATCGTGGACAAGCCAGTGTTTTGATGGGTTCATTTGGTCGTTTGGATCATAATATTGAAGCAGCAGCGGGCGATGCGCAGAAATACATTCGTTTAAACGCCAACCGTTCTGTGGCAGACAGCTATAAAGATGGCAATGGTACAACTGTTCCTTCAGATTGGGAGCGTTGGAATGCCGATGTGGCTTTAGGTTGGACACCCGATGAAAATACTTGGCTTGAGCTGACAGGTGGTCGTGGTGATGCCGAAGTGGTTTATGCAGGCCGCATGATGGATGGTTCTGAATTTGACCGCGAAAGTTTGGGTTTACGTGTAGAAAAGAAAAATATCACCGATGTGATTAAGAAAATTGAAGCACAGGTGAGCTATAGTTTTAATGATCATGTGATGGACAATTATAGTCTGCGTAAAGTGGGAATGGCAGAACACCACATGACTAAAGAACTTGTGGAAGCTAAATCTGCCATGAATGTGACTCGCCGTACTTTAAATGCGCGTATGGCGGTGACACATGAGTGGGATAAATTGCAGTTTATTACAGGTATTGATAGTCAACAGAATAAGCATGGTAAAGGCATGTATTCAGCCACAATGCCGAAAATGAATTTCCCTGTAACAACCGATATGGAATTTCAATCCTATGGTGGTTTTGGTGAGCTGAGTTATGAACTGAATGATCATAATAAGTTGGTTACAGGTATACGTGTTGATCAGATCGAAGTAGACGCAGTACAAACGGCTCAACAACGTAAAGAAACCTTGCCAAGTGGTTTTATTCGTTTGGAAAATCAACATCCACACCATGATGCTAAAACTTATGTCGGTTTGGGTTATGTAGAGCGTATGCCTGATTATTGGGAATTGTTTAGTCCTCTGTCGGGTAACGGAAATAAAAATACGTTTAATCACATTAATACTGAAAAAACCCTTCAATTGGACTTTGGCTATCAACATGAACATGGTGCATTCAGCTCTTGGGCATCGGCTTATGCAGGTTTAATTAATGATTATATTTTGACGAATTACAAACTGAGAGATGAAAAAAAGCCTCAGAGTAAAGAAAATCCTTTAGAGGCGCATACTCGAAATGTGGATGCAACGATTGCAGGTGCAGAAGTTGGTATAGGTTATCAATTTACTGATGCCTTACAGGCAGATGTGAGTGCTATGTATGCGTGGGGTGAAAACACCACAAACAATACGCCGTTACCACAAATTTCACCTTTGGAAGGACGTTTAAACCTGCGCTATGTTCAGGATAAATATACTTTAGGTGCATTATTACGTGTAGTAGATGGTCAAAGTCGTATCAGTGAACGTGAAGGTAATATCGTAGGTTATGATGTGAAAGAGAGTAGTGGTTTTGGCATACTATCTTTAAACGGCAGCTATAACCTAAATAAAAGTGTTGATGTGTCTGTGGGCATTGATAACGTACTAGATAAAACTTATACCGAGCATTTAAACAAAATGGGTAATGCAGGTTTGGGTTTTGCTGCAAATGAGCAATTTAACAATATTGGTCGTAACTATTGGGCGCGTATTAGTATGAAGTTCTAATTTGAACTTTATTTAAACCAAAAGCAGGGCTTCGGCTCTGCTTTTTGCTTTTGCATAAAAATAATTACATATAAAACATTGAGTTACGTTTCATGGCTGGGTTTTAAAGAATTAAGAGGATTTTTCTTAAAATAAATTTACAATATAAAACAATGGTTTATGTATTTTTGGGTTTATAAAATAAACACCCGATATATTTCTTTTGCAAAAAGTGTTGCAAGGCGAAATATTTCACCTATAATGCACATCCATCGGCGGTGATGCGGATTAAAACTTCTGATAAAACAATGACTTGATTGAAAATGATTGAGTTGGGTTTTAGAAAGAAAGTTTAAAATAATTTAAATTACCTGTTGACACTTTAGAAATAAAGCGTAATATAGCCGACCTAGCTTGATGCTGACGAAGCATCGAGAAGATCATTAAGAGATTATGAAGAACAACTTGTGTGGATTTTTACTGATTGATTGATCGAACATATTTCATTGATTGATTGGTTTAAATTACTCGAAGTTTATTTGAGCGAAATTTAAGTCAGAAAATTGATGAGCCAGATTTGGAAGTTTAGATTAAAGCTTCAAAATGATTTTAACTGAAGAGTTTGATCATGGCTCAGATTGAACGCTGGCGGCAGGCTTAACACATGCAAGTCGAGCGGGCGAGGTTGCTTCGGTAACTGAGCTAGCGGCGGACGGGTGAGTA
>NZ_JACAXD010000015.1:0-72753 GCF_013391485.1 Acinetobacter sp. SwsAc5 | reverse complement strand
CGCAAGAGATGCGATGGATGTCTGATTATTTGTAGTCATAAATTTAAGTCCCCACTTGTTTCTAAGTGGGGACTAAATTAAGGCTTATAGGATGAATTCAGAAGGTGTGTTCAGCGGACGCTTACCATCATGCTTGGTTTCTCGAATCATTAAAAATGCGATTAAAGACAAGATGGATGCTGCACTTAAATAATAACCAACTGCAGCCAAGCCATAAGTGGTGGCAAGTTTGGTGGCAATCAGTGGGGCAAACGATGCGCCAAAAATACCCGCCAAGTTAAAGGTGAGTGCCGAGCCTGTATAGCGTACAGAAGTAGGAAAAATTTCAGACAACACTGTACCAATTGGTCCGTAAGTAAGTCCCATAATTGCCAAGCCAATACACAGGAAAATAAATACAATCCACGTGCTGCCTGAAGCAAGCATATCGGCAAAGAATAAGCCAAAAATTGCAGAGACGATGCACACCGCAATAGAGGTAGTTTTACGTCCAAATTTTTCGGCTAAAACGGCTGAGAGGGGAATAAATGCGGCAAAACATAATGTGGCTAGTAGTTGAAGTTTTAAGAATTCTTCACGTGAATAACCCAGTTGTTTGGTGCCCCATTGCAAGGCAAATACCGTAGTCAGATAAAACACCACAAAGGTACAAATTGCAGCGATTGTACCGAGCACTAACATTTTAGCGTGTTTTTTAAAGACCTGAATAAATGGCACATTGACTTCTTTTTGTTTATTCAACACTTTTTGGAAGGCAGGCGTTTCATGCAGTTTTAAGCGAATCCATAAACCGACAATCACCAATAAGGCACTCGAAATAAACGGGATGCGCCAGCCCCATGTCATAAAGTCTTGCTCAGACATCAGCGCACCTAAAATAAGGAATGAACCTGTGGCAAGAATAAAACCAATCGGAGCGCCCAATTGTGGGAACATGCCATACCAAGCACGTTTACCTTCAGGGGCATTTTCTGTGGCTAACAGTACTGCTCCCGACCATTCACCGCCCAAGCCTAAACCTTGCCCTAAGCGACACAACGCCAACAGTAATGGCGCGATAATCCCAATTTGTGCATACGTCGGCAGTAAACCAATACAGACTGTAGAAATTCCCATGGTCAATAATGCCGCGACCAAAGTGGCTTTGCGTCCAATCCGATCTCCTAAATGTCCAAATAAAGCTGCGCCAATTGGACGGGCGATAAAGGCAATTGCAAAGGTGGCGAGAGATTGAATGGTTGCCGTCATTGGGTCAGTACTGGTCGGAAAGAACAGATACGGGAAAATAATGACTGCCGCAGTGGCGTAGATATAAAAGTCAAAAAACTCGATGGTGGTACCGACCAAGCTTGCAGTCAGTACTCGAAATTTAGAATTTTGAGTCGGCTGTTCAGCGGCAGCAGTAGATGAAGATGCCATACAGGACCTTATGTAAAGTGAATTTTAAATGAAAGTGCAATTTGGCACAGACCGCACTGGCAGAAAAATAGTAGATACTTCTTGTAGTTATACTTTTTTGAACAAGAAGTCGGTTACAAAACTGCATCCATGAACACCATTCAAATCTGATCGTTTTATCTGTAAGACATGAGCGATATTCAGCGTTAAATCACATACAGATAAATTGCCAGAAAGTGTGCGCCTGCACCAATTAAGACAAATACATGCCAAATTGCGTGGGTATATCTTACGCGTTTTAAGGCATAAAACAATGCACCCACGGTGTAGGCAATGCCGCCAATTAGCAAAAAGGTCAGGGCTTGGCTGCTTAAATAGGCTTGCATATCGTCCATGACCAGAACGGCTAACCAACCCATCACCAAGTAGGCAATTAAAGAAATTTTATGAAAACGGTTGATAAATACCAGTTTAAATAGGGTGCCAATCAGGGCAATAATCCACAGGGCAATTAACAAATATTGTGCTTTTTGAGTAGGAATCGCGATGGATAAAAATGGGGTATAAGTCCCTGCAATTAAATAATAAATTGCGGTGTGATCTAACTTTTTATAAAAATAACGACGGTCTGCTGCGGTTGCCATGTGATACAGCATTGAAGCAGAAAAAAGCAGTACCATGCTTATTGCATAGGCCCACAAACCTAGCCATTGTCCCGTACTTAAATACGCACCTTTAATGATTAAAAGAATACCTGCAATAAATGCCAAAGCCGCACCAACACCATGGCTCAGATAGTTAATCCGTTCTTCTTGCAGGTCATAATCAGGCACTAAAGGGGCATTTAATTTCATGGCGAATCTGCTTTAATTTCTTTAATTATACAACTGTATCGTAATTCAATTTTGCTTTTAGGGTAATAACAATTAAACTTGAATTGTAATTTTTTCAGGTTTTTATTATGTCGACTTTGGCTTCTCCCTCTGTGCAGGAACAACAATTCTTAGAGGCTTTTCAGCAAGCCATTGATACACAAAAGCTTGATCGTGTGGTGCTGAGTCAATATAAAGGCGAACTGGAACAATTAGAAAAAATCACCTTACGGGTGATTCAGCTAAATCAAGACACCGTTTTAACTTGTTTGTATCGCCATAAAACGCAGGATATCACCAAAAACTATCCTTTGGCAGAAGCACAGATACAATTGAGTCACTTATTGGCAGATTGTAAACAGGCCAATTTATTCACGACAGATCAGGAAATTCAGCTAAAAAAGAACAAAAAGAAAGCCATGCTCAGCATTAGTAAAACAGCACCGACTATAGCGAAACCGAAAGAACCACAAGGACATGACCGAGAAAAGCAGCGTTATGTCGATCAATCCAGCCCATTTTTACAACACTTGGGGATTAGCGATGCCAAAGCGCAAATTATTCCGAGCATGGCGCGTAAATGGAAACAGATTAATAAATTTATTGAAATTTTTTCGGGTGCCTTGGCGCAAATCAAAATTTCGGAAAATACCTTGCGCGTGGTGGATTTTGGTTCAGGCAAAGGCTATTTAACTTTTGCGCTCTATGACTATTTGCAAAAGCAGCAATTTATTCCCTTTGTGACTGGGGTGGAACTAAACCCGAAAATGGTTGAGTTTTGTCAGTCGGTGGCGAGTGCTTCAGACTTTCAGCAGCTAGATTTTTTTCAGGGCGATGTGCGCACCTATCAGCCAGAACATTTAGATGTAATGATTGCTTTGCATGCCTGTGATGTCGCCACCGATTTTGCAATTCATACTGGTATTCGCCTGAATGCACAAATGATTATGTGCGCGCCGTGTTGCCATAAAGAGTTGCGTCCACAATTACAAAGCCCAAGCGTGTTGCAACCGATGCTGCAATTTGGCATTCATGCAGGGCAACAGGCGGAAATGTTAACCGATACCATCCGCGCTTTATTGCTCAAAGCCTATGGTTATGACACCAAAGTTTTTGAGTTTGTCGCTTTAGAACACACCAGTAAAAACAAAATGATTTTGGCAACCAAACGTCAAAATTGGAGTGAACCTGATCAAGCAGTTTTGGCACAAATTCGTGATTTAAAAACCATGTACGGTATTCAAAAACATTCTTTGGAGTTGTTGTTGAACGATCAGTGGGATCAACAGGGCATTGGTTCTAAGTGCTAAGCAAGATGGAACAGGATATAAAGATGCAAGATTATGAAATTCAATCGGGCACTTGGACACAATTTGCTGCAGAGGCCAAATCTATTCGTGAGCAAGTCTTTATTCAGGAACAGCGAATTGCGCCTGAAGATGAGTGGGATGCACAAGATGCAGTTGCCTTGCATTTTGTGGTCTATGCAACTGGACAGGCGATTGCAACAGCACGTTTACTGGAAAATCACAGTATTGGACGGGTCGCAGTGTTGAAATCACAGCGCGGTTTAGGTGTGGGACGTGTTTTAATGCAGCATATTATTCAGGTGGCAAAGCAGCAGCAACGTCCGTGGGTCAAGTTGTCTGCGCAGGAACACGCGATTCCGTTTTATCAAAGTTTGAGTTTTCAGGTTGAGGGTGAGTCGTATTTAGATTGTGGTATTCCGCATGTAGATATGCGATTGATATTTTAAATGAATTGTCGATAGTCCTGATTTTAATCGTGCAAAATAAAAATCGCCATGATGGAATGTGATCATGGCGATTTCTTTTTATAAACTGTATGAACAGAGCCGCTAGCGCATATTAATGTCCATGTGCGGGTGCTGGCTCATGGTTTTCAGGCATATTGGCATGTTCTGTTTCAGTCATACCGTGTGCATCTGCAGTTTCAGCAGCCAAAGCTTCACGTGCTTCACGATCTGCTTGTGCTTTTGCCAATGCTTCTTGTGACATAGCTGGCGCATTTTTAAAGGCGTGTTGCTGAGTATTCTGCTTTTGTTGCTGGCTAGGCATGTAGTCAGGTTCATTCGTGACCGCTAACCAGAAAATAAACATGAAAATTCCACCCAAAATACAGAAAATAAAGAGTGCTTTCCAACCCCAAGGTGATTTTTCAGGAGTAAGGCGTTCGGTCATGTGCATCTACCCAATTTGAATCTAAATCTTAAAATTATGTAACTTTATAACATAAAATGCATGAAAAACGGATTAAATTCTATTTATGCAGGGATATTCATTGTAATTTTGAGCAAATAAAAAGAGGGATGATATATCCCTCCCAGATTGCTTTAAATTTAAAGTTTAGCTTTAAATGCTTTTAGCACCTGCAGCAACACGATCTTGCAAGATTTTAGGTGGGGTAAAACGCTCGCCATATTCAGCAGTAAGTTGCTGTGCTCGTGCCAAAGCCTGTGTTAAACCATATTGATTCAAAAATTGTAAAGCACCACCTGTCCATGCAGGGAAGCCAATGCCAAAAATTGAACCAACATTGGCATCAATGACAGATTCTAAAACACCTTCTTCCAAGCAACGTAAGCTGTCCAGTGCTTGTACAAATAAGAAACGGTTAATCATCTCTTGTTCAGCGATTTCGGTATTTTTATACCAATGACTTAACCCCGACCAAAGCTGTTTTTTACCCTGTTCAGGGTAGTCATAAAAGCCTGCACCTGCAGCTTTGCCTTTACGTGAGAATTGATGAATCATGGTTTGAATGACTTCATCTGCACTCGACAGTGGTCGGTCTTTTCCTTCGGCTTGCAGCGCCTTACGTGCTTCCTGTGCCACGTGTTCAGATAAGGTTAAAGATACTTCATCCTGAATAGCAAGTGGGCCAACAGGCATACCTGCTTTTAAAGCTGCCATTTCAATTTTGGCAGGATGTACGCCTTCTGCCAGTAAGCGCAAGCCTTCCTGCACAAAAGTGCCAAACACCCGACTGGTAAAAAAGCCACGTCTGTCATTGACTACAATCGGTGTTTTACCAATGTGTTGCACAAAGTCATATGCTTTTGCCAAAGTATCGGCAGAGGTGTTTTTTCCTTTAATGATTTCTACCAACGGCATTTTATCGACAGGACTAAAGAAATGCAGTCCAATAAAGCGCTGTTGATCTTGCGCAGCTTGGGCAAGCCCGCTTATTGGCAAAGTTGAGGTATTGGATGCCATCACACCTTGTTCTGCCAGAAAAACTTCGGCTTCTTGTGTGACTTGCGCCTTGAGTTGAGGGTTTTCAAATACGGCCTCAATAATCAAATCACAGCCTTGTAAATCGGCAGCCTGTGCCGTTGGATGAATATTGGCTAAGACTTGTGCTGCTCGCTCTGCACTTATACGACCTTGCGATACTTGTTTATCCAATAGTTTTTGACTGTAAGCTTTGCCTTTTTCAGCTTGTTCGATGGATACATCTTTAAGAACAACCGCAATGCCTTTGCTTGCTGTGGCATAAGCAATGCCTGCGCCCATCATGCCTGCACCTAAAATGCCGACTTTTTGAGTTTGATGCGGTGCAATGCCTTGCGGACGGCCACTGCCCGATTTAATCGCATTCAGCCCATGCCAAAAGGTGCCAATCATATTTTTAGAAATTTGACCTGTTGCGAGCTGGGTAAAATAGCGAGATTCAATGCGTAAGGCTGTATCGACATCAACCTGCGCACCTTCTACTGCTGCACTCAAAATTGCTTCAGGCGCAGGGTAACAGCCTTTGGTTTTGTCGCGTAGCATGGCAGGAGCAATGGAAAGCATTTGCGCGACAGCAGGTGTAGATGGTGTTCCCCCAGGGATTTTATAGCCTTTGACATCAAATACTTGTTGTGATTGAGGATGTGCAAGAATCCAGTCTTGGGCTTTGCTGAGTAATTCTGTTTCATTTTCAGCAAGATCATGGATTAAACCTAAACTTTGTGCTTTTTCCACACTCAGCTGTTTGCCTTCCATCAACAGCGGCAGGGCAGTTTGTAAACCCAATAAACGTACCATCCGCACAATACCACCGCCACCAGGCAATAAACCTAAAGTCACTTCGGGTAAACCAAACTTGGTTTTTGCATCACGAATTGCAATACGATGATGACAGCACAGAGCAAGTTCCCATCCGCCGCCGAGTGCCGTGCCATTTAAGGCAGCTACCACAGGAATACCACGGGTTTCAATATAACGCAGCTGTGCTTTTAGGTTTTCAATCATCTGAAAAAATGAGCTGGCATGCTCAGGCTGTACTTGAATCAACTCATCTAAGTCACCGCCTGCAAAAAAGGTTTTTTTCGCAGAGGCGAAAATGATTCCCGCCACTTGTTCGTCTGCTTTTAACTTTTGTACCACTTGCGCTAATGCATCTCTAAAGTCAGCATTCATGGTGTTGGCAGATTGATTTGGTGAGTCAAAGGTTAGAATGACAATGTTATCGGCATTTTTATAATAGTGAATGGCGCTCATTTTTATACTCCTTATACTCGCTCAATAATGGTGGCAATTCCCATCCCACCGCCTACACATAATGTAGCCATGCCGCGTTTTTTATCTTGTCGTTCTAGCTCGTCCAGTAAGGTGCCTAAAATCATGGCACCTGTAGCGCCAAGTGGATGACCCAAGGCAATAGCACCACCATTCACATTGACTTTGGCGGGATCAACCTGAAGTTCTGTAATAAAACGCAGAACCACGGCTGCAAAGGCTTCATTGACTTCAAACAGATCAATATCTTCAATGTTCAGTCCTGCTTTGGCTAAGGCTTTGCGTGCTGCAGGCGCGGGTCCTGTGAGCATAATGGCAGGGTCTGTGCCAACCAGTGCGGTAGCAAGCACTTTGGCGCGTGGTTTTAAGTTGTGTTGTTGTACCGCTTGTTCCGATGCAATCAAGACCAATGCCGCGCCATCAACAATACCTGATGAATTGCCTGCATGATGCACATGATTGACTTGTCCTGCTTCAGGATATTTTTGCAGGGCAATCGCATCAAAACCCATTTGTCCCATATTGGCAAAACTCGGCTTGAGCTGTGCCAAGCTTTCAGCCGTGGTCTGTGGTTTGATAAATTCATCTTGTGCCAAAATCACCACACCTGCCTGATCTTTGACAGGTACAATCGAGCGCTCGAAATGTCCCTGTGCTTGTGCTGCTGCGGCTTTGTGCTGTGATGCTGCTGCAAATTGATCGACTTCTGTACGGCTATAGCCATCGAGTGTGGCAATTAAGTCAGCGCCAATACCTTGTGGAATAAAGTCACAAGCCATATTGGTTTCAGGGTCGAATGCCCAAGCACCACCATCGGAACCCATTGCCACGCGTGACATAGATTCCACACCACCTGCAACGATTAAATCTTCCCAACCCGAACGAACTTTTTGCGCTGCGAGGTTCACGGCTTCTAAACCTGAGGCACAAAAGCGGTTGATTTGTACCCCAGCAACATCATTGTCCCAACCTGCGGCAATCGCTGCGGTTTTGGCAATATCTGCACCCTGATCGCCAATTGGTGTGACACAACCCAAAACAATATCGTCTACTTGTGAGGTGTCTAGGTTGTGTCGTTGTTGCAATTCATTCAATAAGGTTGTGAGTAGGCGAATGGGTTTAACTTCGTGTAATGCGCCATCTTTTTTTCCTTTGCCGCGCGGAGTGCGAATAGCATCAATGATGTAGGCCTCGCTCATAATCAATCCCTTGTCGATAGTTTTCTTTATGATTGCTTTTGAGTGTAATCTGAAAATTTTGAAGTGCAATGACGAGAACGGTACAGGTCAGTGAGGTTTTTTGCTAATTGGGATGACGCAGTAATTTGGCAGAAAGATTGAAACTATAATAGAGCGATAAAAAAAGCCCTTGCGGTGTGCAAGGGCAATCGATTGGAATTACGAGTTATTGTGAATTGTCGATTCTAAATTAATGATAACCGTGCAACTGACGGTATAAACCAGGTGTGACGCCAGTCCACTTTTTGAAAGCACGGTGGAAAGTACTGGTTTCGCTAAAGCCAACTTGTTGTGCCACATCTTCAAGGGTAAGTTCAGGATTCAGCAATAGGTGAATCGCGGCATCACGGCGTAATGCATCTTTTACCCCTTGATAGCTTTTACCTTCTGCAGCCAAACGACGACGCAAGGTTTGTGGCGATAGGTACAGCATGGATGCAACATCGTTCAAGGTTGGCATTTCTTCGCCAATTTGGCTCTTTAACACGTCACGAATACGCGAAGTTAAAGAATTGGTGTTTTTGAATTTCACCAACAATTGCGCAGGCGCGGTTTTTAAGAATTCGTCTAAGGTTTCTTGGGTTTGACGAATTGGTAAATCCAAGTAGTCGGCAGCAAAGGTAATTTCGGTACGTGGCATGTCAAATTGCATGACAGGCGCAAAGAACAGCGCATCGTATTCATCTGCATGTGCAGGACGTGGATAGCCAAAATGTACGCGCTCCAAAGGCAGGCGACGTTCAATCAGCCAAGATGCCAAGCCGTGCCAAATCATCAACATACTTTCAGTAATAAAGTGATCAGGATCCATAGCTTGTGGAATAGATGGTACCAAACGTGCTTCGTGTTTATCACGTTCTAAGGTAACCGACCAATCATCACCAAACAGTTTGTAGAATTGCGAAGAGAGTTCTAAGGCATCGCCCAGTGTTTTGGCGTGAATTACCAATTGGCACATGATCGCGAATGTACCCAAACGACGTGGCTGAGAATCAAAACCCACGTGTTCGTCTTGGGTCACCATCCACAACATTTTAATAAAGCGAGTATATTGTTCAGGTGAAATACGTGCTTTCGGTTGGCGCAGAAGTTCTGCCTCAATACCGACATGAGATAATAAGGTTTCGACATCCATGCCGAGTCGCTTAACACCCGTGAGCGCTGCATTTACAAAATGGATACTAATGGTATCTCTGCTCATGTTAAATCCTTCAGTCTCTTTTGTATTCACGTAAGCTTGACCTAAATGACGCTAAAAATTGAAATTGGCAATTTACAATACCAATTTTACTTATTTTACATAATAAATTGCCGAAATGATCAAGGTAAATGGCTGAACATGACATTGTGTTACAGTTTTGCTGTTTATAAGATGAACGGAAAATCAGTAAAAATCGAGTAATCACAACAATGACACATGCACTGAGCGGTTTAAAAGTTTTAGATTTTTCTACCTTATTGCCCGGCCCTTTTGCCAGTTTGTATTTGGCGGATATGGGTGCAGAGGTGATTCATATTGAATCGGCAACCCGTCCTGACTTAATTCGTTTATTTCCGCCCTATGCCAATGGACAAGCGACTTCGCACAGTTATTTGAATCGGAATAAACAGTCAATTACTTTGGATTTAAAATCCCCCGAAAGTATTCAGCTTATTCACGATAAAATTGCCGAATTCGATATTGTATTGGAACAGTTTAGACCAGGCGTGATGCAGCGTTTAGGGCTGGACTATGCCAGCTTGGCAAAAATTAATCCGCGACTGATCTATTGTTCCATCACAGGTTATGGACAAACAGGCGATTATCAACAAAGGGCAGGACATGACATCAACTATTTAGCCTTGTCTGGCATTGCGGGGCATAGTGGACGGCAAGCGGGTGGGCCGCCACCGCTCGGGATTCAAGTGGCCGATGTAGCAGGTGGATCATTGCATGCTTTGGTGGCGATTTTAAGTGCAGTGATAGAACGTCAGCGCAGTGGTTTAGGGCAGTATATTGATATTTCGATGACCGATTGCGCTGCGACTTTAAACAATATGGCCGCTTCAGCAGTTTTGGCGGCACAGGTTCCTCAATATGCTGAGCAATCTTACTTAAATGGTGGCACCTATTATGACTATTATGAAACAGCAGATGGCCGTTATCTTTCAGTCGGTAGTTTAGAGCCGCAGTTTATGCAGGGTTTGGCACAGATTTTAAACTTACCGATACTTTTGGAAAAAGGGGCATCTTTAGATCCGCAAGAGCGCTTGCAAGTCAAACACGCTATTCAAGATAAAATTAAAACACAAAGTTTTGCCACATGGCAGCAGGTATTCGCGCAATATGATGTCTGCGTTGAACCTGTATTCACTTTAGATGAAGCCTTACATTCACCTTTGGCACAGCAACGCGGTTGGACAGTAGAAGTTCCTATTCAGCAGAATGCCGAAAAAACTGAAACTCAGTTGGCGTGTCCAATTAAATTTTCACGTTCTCAAATGCGTTACGATTATATCGGGCAGGCTTTGGGTGCAGGGCAGTGGTCATCTCAGATTAAAAATCAGGATGAAGATGAAGCCAAGTCGTAATTTCAGGTAATCAATAATAGATCGAATAGATGCTATAGCAGAAAAAGTGCTAAAGCATGCACTATTTTGTGATAGCTCTATAAAAAGCCTGTAAATTTTGGCAAAGGCTTACAGGCTGTGATGTTGCAATGGCTTATCAATAAAATCGCTAATAAATATGTAAAAAACACATTTTGTTGATAGATTGAATCTCGCTATGCTGTCAGCCGTGATAATAGAAATGACTAGCTGTACGCCATGTATTTATATACTGATTTCGATCAGCAACTGATTAATGAACGTGTTGCACAGTTCCGCGACCAAACGGAACGTTATTTAGCAGGCAAATTGACTGAGGATGAATATCGTCCATTGCGTCTGCAAAATGGTTTGTATGTACAACGCTATGCGCCAATGTTGCGTATTGCGGTGCCTTACGGTCTGATGAACTCTAAGCAATTGCGTAAAGTTGCGCAGCTTGCCAAAGACTATGACCGTGGCTATGCGCACGTATCAACACGTCAAAATATTCAGTTTAACTGGCCTGCACTGGAAAATGTGCCTGACATGCTGGCAGAGCTTGCAACCGTACAAATGCACGCAATTCAGACTTCGGGTAACTGTATTCGTAATACCACTACAGACCAGTATGCAGGTGTCGTGGCGGGCGAAATTGCTGACCCACGTCCAACCTGTGAATTAATTCGTCAGTGGTCGACTTTCCACCCTGAATTTGCCTTCTTGCCACGTAAATTCAAAATTGCGGTGTCTGCACTGGAAGAAATTGACCGTGCTGCGACTGCATTTCATGACATTGGCGTCTATATTGTTAAAAATGAAGCAGGCGAAATTGGCTATAAAATTAAAGTTGGTGGCGGCTTAGGTCGTACTCCAATTATCGGTAGCTTTATTCGTGAGTTCTTGCCACGTGAAGATTTGATTGCTTACTTAGAAGCTATTTTACGTGTTTATAACTTGCATGGTCGTCGCGACAATAAATATAAAGCACGTATCAAAATTTTGGTAAAAGCCTTAACTCCAGCAGTATTTGCAGAAAAAGTTGAAGCTGAATTTGCACATACGGTGAAAACCTTAAAAATTGATGCAGAAACTTTGCAAAAAATGGATGAAAACTTCACGCCATTTGCTTATCAAAACTATGCCGATGAAGATTTTAGCGAGCTGTTTGCGCAGTATCCAAAATTCAAGCAATGGTTCAACATCAACACCAATGCGCACAAAGTACAAGGCTATCGTATTGTCACCATTTCATTGAAACGTGCAGGTGTTGCACCGGGTGACATGACGACAGAAGAAATGAATCTGATTGCAGATTTAGCCGATCAATATACCTTTGGTGAGTTGCGTACCACGCATGAGCAAAATATTGCTTTGGTAGATGTGCCACAAAAAGACCTGTTTGCATTGTGGCAAGTGCTCGATGCCAATAACTTGGCGCGCGCGCATATTGGCTTTATTACCGATATTATTTGCTGTCCAGGTGGTGATTTCTGTTCACTTGCCAATGCCAAATCTATTCCAATTTCAGAAGCCATTTCACGCCGTTTTGATGATTTGGATACCATTTATAATCTTGGCAAACTGGATTTAAATATTTCAGGTTGTATGAACGCTTGTGGTCATCACCACGTTGGTAATATCGGGATTTTAGGTGTCGATAAAAAAGGCGCGGAATTCTACCAAATCACTTTGGGCGGGCATGCAGACCATGATGCGTCAATCGGTGATATTTTAGGGCCATCTTTTGCTGCTGAAGTGATTCCAGATGTCGTGGAAGAAATTTTAAATACCTACTTAGATTTGCGTAGTGAAGGTGAAGACTTCATCGACACTTATCGCCGTGTCGGCATTCAACCATTTAAGGAGCGCGCTTATGCTTAATACTGCACTACCTGTGCTCGCAAAAGATGGCACGATTGCAGACAATACTTATCAAGTGATTGCTGAAGATGCAGCATTACCGCAAGGTGATGTGGTGCTCAGCGTTGAACAGCTTGATCAGTTGGCACAAATTTCAGGTAAAAAAGCCCTATATTTAACGGTAGATGCTTCGCCTGAAAACCATGAATTTCCATTGGCAGAACTGGATGCAATTTTTATTGAATTTTCAGGTTTTAACGATGGCCGTGGTTATTCTTTTGCGGCATTGTTACGCCGTCAAGGCTTTCAGGGTGAACTTCGCGCAGTCGGTGATGTCTTTAAAGACGTCTTAAATTATATGAAACGTGCAGGTTTCGATACTTTCGTGATTAAAGAAGGTAAAGATGTGCAAGAAGCTGCAGCAGGTTTGGCGGACTTTACCCATCCTTATCAAGCTTCTACCGCAGTGCCAAAACCAAATTATCAAACAGGTGCGTAATATATTGATGATGGATTTCATCGAAATGTAGATAGATTTTATCGAAATATCGCGGTTCACACATTTACAAACAGCCTGCCATGTGCAGGCTTTTTGTTTGCCTTAAAATGATCAAACAGCTTGTTTTATCGCACTTCTTAATGATTTAATTTACCGCAAAGTGCTGTAGTATAAGCACGCTGATGTAGCATCGCAGTCTTATGTAGGCGTTATTTTTACATTATCAAAAATCAATCAAGACGATAATTTGATGTGATTATCCTCTGATTTATTTTTCAATTTTTTCATGATGAAGTGATTTGTCTTTATGCAAAATTCTATCCGTATTGGTATTGCTGGTTATGGCAACTTAGGTCGTGGTGTTGAAACGGCGATTCATAAAAACCCAGATTTACAATTGGTGGGTATTTTTACCCGTCGTGCGCCTGAAAGCGTTTCACCATGTTTTGCTGAAACAGCAGTGTTTCACATGGATTCATTGTCAGATTTTCAAGACAAAATTGATGTGCTGATTTTATGTGGTGGTTCAAAAGACGACTTGCCACAACAAGGTCCAGTACTGGCGAGCCAATTTAATATTGTCGATAGTTTCGATACGCATGCACGTATTCCTGAATATTATGCATCTGTAGATGCACCTGCGACAGCGAACAAGAAAACTGCACTCATCTCAATTGGTTGGGATCCAGGCATGTTCTCGATTAATCGTTTATTTGGTGAAGCGTTGTTACCTGATGGTGAAACCTATACTTTTTGGGGTAAAGGTTTAAGTCAGGGTCACTCAGATGCCATTCGTCGTGTTGATGGTGTAAAAGCAGGTGTGCAATATACCATTCCATCGAATGATGCCATTGAACAAGTGCGTAGCGGTGCGCGTCCTGTATTAAGCACCAAAGATAAACATACTCGTGAATGTTATGTCGTACTTGCAGAAGGTGCCGATGCTGCTGCGGTAGAGCAAGCGATTGTGACCATGCCAGATTATTTCGCTGACTACAACACAACCGTAAATTTCATTGATGAAGCGACTTTAGCCAAAGATCACCAACGCATGCCACATGGTGGTTTTGTCATTCGCAGTGGTAATACCAGCGATGAACAAAAACAAGTGCTTGAATTCTCATTGAAGTTAGACAGCAATCCTGAGTTTACCGCGAGTATTTTGGTGGCTTATGCACGTGCTTGCTATCGTTTAAACCAAATGCAGCAATATGGTGCAAAAACTGCTTATGATGTTGCGCCAGGTTTATTGTCAATGAAATCGCCTGAACAGTTGCGTGCAGAATTGCTCTAAACTTTTTAAAGCTATAAGCAAAAAGACGAATCAATGATTCGTCTTTTTACTTTTTGAATTAAAGAGGAGTTAGGGAATGACTTTATTTAATCTGCCTAAATCCTACTTTATGGGATAGGGGCTGCAAGGCATTAAAGCAATTCAATTGCGACAGCAGTTGCTTCACCACCACCAATACAGAGAGCGGCCACGCCACGTTTGCCACCTGTACGTTTAAGCGCATGAATTAAAGTCAGGATAATACGTGAACCTGTAGAACCCACAGGATGCCCAAGCGCACATGCACCACCGTTGATATTCACTTTTTCAGGATCAAGCTTGAACTCATCCATTGGGCACATGGTGACCATGGCAAAAGCTTCATTAATTTCCCATAAATCTACATCTGCAACTTGCCAACCCGCTTTATCCAATACTTTTTGAATCGCAGCAACAGGGGCGATGGTGAACTCAGATGGGTGTTGTGAATTGGTGGCATAAGCCACAATTTTTGCTAATGGTTGTAAACCTTTATTTGCTGCATTTTCTGCAGACGTTAGGACTAAGGCTGAAGCACCATCTGAAATTGAGCTGGCATTGGCTGCGGTAATCGTGCCATCTTTGACAAAAGCTGGACGAAGGGTTGGGATTTTTTCAATATTGGCATTAAACGGTTGTTCGTCTTTATCGACAACCACGTCACCTTTACGTGTTGAAACATGTACAGGCACAATTTCATCGACAAAATAGCCTTCATTTACGGCAGTTTGCGCGCGTTTGAGAGAGCGAATCGCAAAATCATCCATTTGTTCACGGGTATAGCCTTTGCTATTGGCCATATCTTGTGCGAATGAGCCCATTAAACGCCCTGTTTCTGCATCTTCTAAGCCATCTAAGAACATGTGATCTTTCACATCACCGTGTCCCATGCGGTAACCTGCACGTGCTTTAGTCAGAATATAAGGTGCATTACTCATCGACTCCATGCCACCTGCAACAATGATGGAAGCAGAACCTGCTTTAATTGCATCGGCAGCTTGCATGACAGCTTTCATGCCCGAACCACACAGTTTATTGATGGTCACTGCACCTGTTGAATCTGGTAAACCTGCTTGACGCATAGCTTGACGTGCAGGACCTTGTTTTAAGCCAGCAGGCAAAACACAGCCCATAATGACTTCATCGATTTCTGTTGCTTGTACCCCCGCACGTTGAATGGCCGCTTGGATACTCGCCGCACCTAATTCTGGTGCAGTCACATTGGCTAAACTGCCTTGAAAGCCACCCATTGCAGTGCGTGCACCATTTACAATAACGATATCCGTCATTTTATTCTCCCAGTTTTTTATATGTGCTTTTGTCTAGATTTAATTCCAAGCAGGAATAGATCACTTCAGCAGTATAGGCAAAAAAAGATGAGAATAAAGTGACAATATAAAGATCATTTAGACTGCTCAGTTAACATCCATTGATGTCTTCAGCTCGAGTTTGCCCCATTTTACTAAGCACCAGTCGTTTGCTCGCGACGTGAGTAGAGCAGTAAAAGAAACTACCATTCGAGCCGATCGGCAAACCTTGTTGTGCATTAAAAGTTACACTGGGTATGTTTAAAGTGCCACGCCAATCCAAGGTACCGTATTTAAGTGCAGTTTTTTCTGTATAAAGAATGTATTCATTGTTGTCTATCTGACGATTTTTATTTCGATCAATAAAAATCATAAAACCCGTATTCCAGTTTTGCTTACTGCATTGGCTAAAGTCATGTGTTGGACAGATCACAACATTACTATGATGGGTGAAGGCATGGGAGCGTGCTATTTTCAGGCTGGACTGTAATGAATACTGAATTCGCTTGAGTTCTTGTTGTGCCATCAGCTGATGAAAATAGGGCAGGGCAATCATGACTAAAATCGCACTAATTGCTAACGTGACGATCAATTCAAACAGCGTGAAGCCGTTTTTGCTTATATTTGACATAAGTCTATACCTGTTATTGTTATGTTTTTTTATGATTAATTTGAGTAATTTGTTGTTTTATAGCGCTTTATCTGCTGTATAATAAATATTAAACAACTTTCGAGAAAGCTGTTAAAATAAAGCGCAAGAAAGATAAGCTATTCACAATAAAAAATTGAGTAGAAAGTTACCGAATTACAACGGAAATTGTAAGTAATTTTGTCAATAATTTACTTGATTAAAATTATCAAGCACTTGGAAAAGTAATAAAGTGTTTGTATGATTCAAAGTGACTAGCTTAAAAATAATACTGGGGTATAAGAAAGCCTATCTCAGGGTAGTCGAAAATTTAGGCTTGAGCTTGAACAACAATTGTTATCTCTGGAGGATAAATCCATGAAAATGAGTCGTATTGCATTAGCAATGCTCGTAGCTGCTCCTTTAGCTGCTGCAAACGCGGGAGTAACTGTTACCCCATTAATGCTTGGTTATACTATGTTTGATACACAGCATAACAATGGTGGTAATGATGGTAGTTTAACAAGTGGCGCAGAACTTGATGATGACTTGTTCGTTGGTGCAGCACTTGGTGTTGAGCTTACTCCTTGGTTAGGTTTTGAAGCTGAATATAGCCAAATCAAAGGTGATGTGAGTAACGGTGGTGAATACAAGGGTCAAAATATCGCAGGTAACTTCTATGCGACTTCTGATCTAATCACTAAAAATTATGACAGCAAAATCAAGCCATACGTACTTTTAGGTGCTGGTCACTATAAATATGACGTAGAAGGTGCTAATGGTGTCGGTTATATCCGTGATGGTGAAGAAGGTACTTTAGGTAATGCAGGTGTGGGTGCGTTCTTCCGTTTGAACGATGCTTTATCTCTTCGTACTGAAGCACGTGGTACTTACCACTTTGATGAGCAATTCTGGAACTACACAGCTTTAGCTGGTCTTAATGTCGTTCTTGGTGGTCACTTGAAGCCAGCTGCTCCTGTAGTAGAAGTTGCCCCAGTTGAAACCGTTGCTCCAGTTCAACCAGCTCCACAAGAGTTGACTGAAGACCTGAACATGGAACTTCGTGTGTTCTTTGATACCAACAAATCAAACATCAAAGATCAGTACAAGCCAGAAATTGCTAAAGTTGCTGAGAAGTTAGTTGAATATCCAAACGCTACTGCTCGCATCGAAGGTCACACTGACAACACTGGTCCACGTGCATTGAACGAACGTTTATCTTTAGCTCGTGCGAACTCTGTTAAATCTTCACTTGTAAATGAATACAATGTAGATCCAGCTCGTTTGTCTACTCAAGGTTTCGCTTGGGATCAACCGATTGCTGACAACAACACTAAAGAAGGTCGTGCTATGAACCGTCGTGTATTCGCGACGATCACTGGCAGCCGTACAGTGACTGTTGAACAACAAGCTCAATAATTTGAGTTAAGTTGAAAAAACGACTCTTCGGAGTCGTTTTTTTATACTTCTTTTTTTATGAGGTGTTTGGATTAAAGAGTGCCTGAAATAATTTACATTCAATACGTTTAAAAAATATTGTAAAAGTGTGATTTTTAGAATAAAGAGTAAATAAGGTAGAGGCTGATGGTGCTTAATATTTCGGTCTGTTGACTCGTAAACTTAGTCGAATTTTTATACCAAGTTTATCGTCAATTCATTAAAAAACTCCAAAGCGTCGTCGCAGATCAAAATTTTAAAATAAGATATATGTACTCGATGTCTATCAGTCGATCAAGTCGTTGTTTAGCGATTATAAAATCAACATTGAGCAGTCTGTGGCGTGATCTCTCGCCGTAATAATGATAACAAAATATGTTGTAAATCGAATTTGGTTTAAATTTACCCTAAAAAAACAGCCAAATGTTGGCTGTTTTTTTGAACCTTAGCTTCTTAAATGAAGTGAAATAGAAGAAGAACTTTTTTAGTCATGATCAGGGTGTAGTGGTTTCACATCCATATCCTGGTATGCAATCAGTTTGGTTTTGTGTTTCCATTTATAGCCTAACCAAATGACCAAGAACAAAAGAATACCAATATAAGTCGATAAAACTGCGAGCCATTCACCTTCAAGCACTGCTTGGTAGTTTTGCCCTAATACAACAATTGCACACAAAATAAAGGCAAACCATGGCGCAAAAGGAAAAAATTTAGCGCGGTAATCTAAATCTTCAAGTTTGTAGCCTTGTGCCAAATAGCCTTTACGGAAGCGATAATGCGATACAGCAATTCCGAGCCAAACGATAAAACCACACATGCCTGACATATTCAGAAGCCAGTTAAATACTTGTTTTTCGCCAATAAATGTTGTTAAAAAACATAGTGCAGCGATTGCTGTTGTGGCATACAGTGCATTCATTGGGACGCCACGAGCATCCAAGCGGGCAAAAGCTTTTGGTGCACTGCCTTTACGTGCCATATCAAATAGCATACGGGTCGATGAATACATACCCGAGTTACCAGCAGAAAGAATCGCAGTTAAAATTACTGCATTCATGACACTTGCGGCAAAGGCAAAGCCTGCCTGTTCATATAGTAAAGTAAACGGAGAGAGTGCAATGTTATCGGTGGCGGCTGCTTGAAGTAAACGTGGGTCATCATAGGCGATTAAGGTACCAATAATAAAAATACACACGATATAAAACAACAAAATACGCCAGAAGATTTGTTTAATTGCAATTGGAATGGTTTTCTTTGGATTTTTAGATTCACCCGCTGCAACGCCCACCATTTCAGTCCCCTGAAATGAGAATCCTGCAATCATCGCCACACCAATTAAGGCAGACAATCCACCTACAAATGGTGCTTCGCCTTTGCTCCAATTGGCAAATGTCGAAACATCAGGGTTGAGCATGATTTTGACAATCATGAAAATACCAATGATGATGAAGGCGACAATCGCAAGGACTTTGACCAGTG
This sequence comes from Acinetobacter sp. SwsAc5, assembly GCF_013391485.1. Taxonomy (NCBI): domain Bacteria; kingdom Pseudomonadati; phylum Pseudomonadota; class Gammaproteobacteria; order Moraxellales; family Moraxellaceae; genus Acinetobacter; species Acinetobacter sp. SwsAc5. The sequence goes on along the minus strand of NZ_JACAXD010000015.1, from coordinate 53,626 downwards.
AGAAGAAAAACTCTGATTCACCAAATCCTTTTACGGTTAATGCGTTAATTGCGAAAACTACCGCTAAAAACAAGGCACTCCAGTAAAAGCCAGGAATATCAGGAAACCAAAATTTCATGATGAACTGCACCGCAACCAATTCAAATGCCACGGTAATGGCCCAGTTGTACCAATAGTTCCAACCCAGTGCAAAACCAAAACCACCTTCGACATATTTACTGCCATAGGTAAAGAACGCGCCGGAAGTTGGATTATGCGTTGCAAGTTCACCTAGACTGGTCATCAAAAAATAAATCATGACGCCAATTAGCGCATACGCAAGCAAGGCGCCACCAGGACCTGCATTGGCAATCGTCGCACCTGAAGCAAGAAATAAACCTGTACCAATTGAGCCACCAATGGCGATCATGTTTAAATGACGCGCACCGAGCTTACGCTGCAGTTTTCTACTGTTGTGTGAGTCGCTCATCCTACTTCCTTTGTATTTTTCTGTGTGCTGGCAAACAGCACTTTAAAGCCTTGTTGATCTGCCTTGATTGTGCATTGACCGAAACTTTGTTCAATTAAGAGTGGATAATTCAAAAAGCGATTAGCCACAATCCAAAGTTCACCACCCGATTTCAGGTGACGACGTGAGGTTTTACACAGATTTTCACTGGCATCGTAATGTGTGTGAATGCCTTGGTGGAACGGGGGGTTACTCACGATGGCATGCAAAAATAGCGGTGCATCCTCAATGCCTGTCACGGCTTTAATTTCAAGCTGTTGTGGATTGAGCTGATTTTTTTCAAACGTCATTTGCGTTGACGCTAAAGCAAAGGCATCGACATCTAAGGCAAAAATACGATTTTCAGGGTTAAGTTTGGCTAAGTAAGCACTGATCACACCCGCACCACAGCCAAAATCTGCAATTTTCCCAGCAGTAATCTGATTCAAATAAGGCAGTAATACAGCCGTGCCAACATCCAAGTGTTTTTGGCTAAATACACCCGGCAAGGCACAAATCTGTAAATCGCCTTTAGGTGTAGCAACTGTATAGTTTTGCGCCCAATCTGCTAAGGCTTTAGTTTGAACCTTGCAGTCTAAAATCAGCTGCCATAGTTGGCAGTGGCGGGCGCTATCTAGTTTGAGTGTTTTGCCATAAGGTTGTAATTGCTTTGCAGCCCGTTCAATTCCTGCTTTCTTTTCACCGACTAAAAATACGCTGCTGCCTTGTGGGAGTTGTGCGGCAATGGTGTGAATCAGGTAATTGAGCAGTTCCTTGGATTTCGGCACAAAAATAACAGCCTGATCAAATTCACCTGCAGGCGATTCTGCACCAAAATGCACTTGCGCCTGTCGATTTTGAAAGTATTGATAGTCGTTAAAATTCCATGTCCAAACAGAAGCTTGGATTGAGTCACCCAATTCTGCGAGGAGTTGATCGGTCGGGGCATTGATCAGTAGAACGCGACCAGACAAATAGTCATATTGTCTGAGTAAAACTTCGCTTTGGGGGTTCATGGTTCTCTCTCCAATAGAAAAACACTGCCCAAGTTCAGCTCAGACAGTGTTTTTTGGACATGCAATTACTTTTTAGTTTCAGGAAGCACAATATTTAAAATGAGTGCTGCAATACCGCCTGTTGCAACGCCTGAACTGAAAATATTACGGAATAATTCAGGTAAGTGTTCCAGAATTTGTGGCACTTGTGCAACACCTAAGCCTAAGCCCAATGAAATTGCAATAATCAGTAAGGCACGACGATCTAAAGCGACACCTGAAAGAATATTGATTCCCGAAGCGGCAACGGCACCAAACATCACCATCACAGCACCACCTAGTACGGCTTGAGGCACAGCCTGAATCACACCTGCAACTGCAGGAAGTAAACCTAAAATGATGAGTAGGGCAGCAATCCAAATACCGACATAACGGCTAGCAACACCTGTAAGTTGAATCACGCCATTATTTTGGGCAAATACCGAACTTGGAAAGGTGTTGAAAATCCCTGCCAAGAATGAGTTAGCGCCATTTACCAATACACCGCCTTTAATGCGTTGCATCCATTGTGGGCCATCGACAGGTTGATTGGAGAGTTTAGAGGTCGCGGTAATATCAGCAATCGCTTCCAATGAAGTCACCAAATAAATAAATGCCAATGGAATGAATAAGCTCCAAGAGAAATCCAGTCCAAAATGCATCGGAGTCGGCACTTGTACCAGAGGGGCATCTTTCAGACCTGAAAAGTCGAGATGACCCATCATGCCTGCCATTGCATAACCAATCACCAAGGCAATTAAAATGGCAGAGCTTTTAATCCACGTGATATTGATGCGGTTCAAAATAATAATAATTGCCAAGACGGTACACGACATAATCAGGTTGTCGGTATTGGCAAAGGTATTATTGCTCATGGCTTGGTAGCCACCGCCCATACTGATTAAACCTTCTTTAATTAAGGTCAAACCAATGAGAAGTACCACAATACCAGTGACCAATGGGGTAATCAGCTTTTTGACCCACGGTAAAATTTGCGATACGCCCATTTCAATAAACGAACCTGCAATGACCACGCCAAAAATTGCCGCCATGACCGATTCAACAGGTGTGCCTGCGGCGACCATAGCAGAGCCAATACCAATGATTGGGCCAATAAAGTTAAAACTGGTGCCTTGCACAATGAGCAAACCTGCACCAAAAGGGCCGACTTTTTTACATTGTAAAAAGGTTGCAATGCCTGAAATGACCAAAGACATTGACAAGATCATGTTGGTATCTTGTTTGGAAACACCTAAAGCCAAGCAAACTAAGAGACCTGGTGTGACAATTGGAACAATAATTGCCAGTAAATGCTGAAAAGCTGCTAAAAAAGCGATGAATGGTTTTGGACGGTCATTCAGACCATAGACCAAATCGAGCTGGTCTTTTGGGTGGGGAGAGTGGTTTAAATCAGACATGAGTCATAAAAAATTGCAAAAGTGGCGCTATTCTAATCGAGTTACACAGCTTTACAAAACCCAAAGCACGCCACTCATCAAAAAAAATTGTGTGTGTCAATAAAGTGTCACTATAAAACTTTAGTATTTTTCTGTATAATTTGCCCTCAAATTTATAGCGTATTGAATTTAAATGTCTGATATTAAAACTCTCCGCAACATCGCAATTATTGCGCACGTTGACCACGGAAAAACAACTCTTGTGGATAAACTTTTACAACAATCGGGCGCACTCGGTGAACGAGCGGGCGAGATTGAGCGTGTCATGGATTCAGGCGCTATTGAAAGTGAACGTGGTATTACCATTCTTGCAAAAAACACTGCAATCAAATGGTTAGACAAACGTACTGATACTGAATACCGCATTAACATTGTGGACACCCCGGGACACGCCGACTTCGGTGGCGAAGTTGAACGTGTAATGTCGATGGTGGATTGCGTACTTCTTTTGGTTGACTCACAAGAAGGCCCAATGCCACAAACACGTTTCGTAACGCAAAAAGCGTTCGCACGTGGTTTGAAGCCAATCGTGATCATCAACAAAGTAGACAAGCCAAACGCGCGTCCAGACTGGGTTATTGATCAAGTATTTGACTTGTTTGATAACTTGGGTGCAACCGATGACCAATTAGACTTCCCAATCGTATATGCATCAGGCTTACGTGGTGTTGCTGGTCCTGCGCCAGACGAATTAGCGGAAGATATGACACCGTTGTTCCAAACCATTGTCGATATCGTTGAGCCACCAGCAGTTGATGTTGATGGTCCATTCCAAATGCAAGTATCTTCACTGGACTATAACAGCTTCGTGGGTGTGATTGGTGTGGGTCGTATTCAACGTGGTTCTGTGAAGCTGAATACACCAGTAACCGTGATTGACCAAGAAGGTAAAACACGTAACGGTCGTATCTTAAAAATCATGGGTTACCACGGTTTAGAGCGTGTTGATGTTGAATCTGCTTCTGCAGGTGACATCGTTTGTGTAACAGGCATGGACGAATTACATATTTCTGACACGATTTGTGATCCGAAAAATGTAGAAGCTTTACCGCCGCTTTCTGTAGACGAACCAACCGTATCGATGACTTTCCAAGTTAACAACTCACCTTTTGCGGGTAAAGAAGGTAAGTTTGTGACTTCACGTAACATCCGTGAACGTCTTGACCGTGAATTGATTCATAACGTTGCACTTCGTGTAGAAGATACTGACAGTCCAGACCGTTTCAAAGTATCTGGTCGTGGTGAGCTTCACCTTTCTGTATTGATTGAAAACATGCGCCGTGAAGGCTTCGAAATGGGTGTATCTCGTCCGCAAGTCATCTTGAAAGAGATTGATGGCGAAATGCAAGAACCATACGAAAACGTGACTTTTGACGTAGAAGAACAGCACCAAGGCGCTGTGATGGAACAAATGGGTAACCGTAAAGGTGAGATGACCAATATGGAAGTAGACGGTAAAGGCCGTATCCGTATTGAAGCCACTGTGCCTTCACGTGGTTTAATTGGTTTCCGCTCTGAATTCATGACCATGACTTCTGGTACGGGTATCATGACGTCAAGCTTCTCACACTATGGCCCAATGAAAGCAGGTCAAGTTGCGAAACGTCAAAACGGTGTGTTGATTTCTATGGTTCAAGGTACTTGCCTTGGCTATGCATTGTTCACATTGCAGGACCGTGGTCGTCTATTTGCTAAACCTCAGTTAGAAGTTTACGAAGGTATGATCGTAGGGATTAACTCTCGTTCAGACGACATGACAGTTAACCCAACTAAAGCGAAACAGTTAACTAACGTACGTGCTTCTGGTACTGATGATGCGTTGACACTGGTACCTGCAATTGAATTCACGCTTGAACAAGCGCTTGAATTTATTGAAGATGATGAATTAGTTGAAGTAACACCGAAGTCAATCCGTATCCGTAAACGCTGGTTGACTGAAAACGAACGTAAACGTAACCGTTCTGGTAAATAAGTTTTAAAAATGATGTTGTCCTCATGCGGGGCAGCAAAATTTAAAAATGCCATCAATTTATTGATGGCATTTTTTTGTTTAAAATTAGCAAAGCAATATATAAAAGCAGATGATTTCCGAGTAAATTACGTGGAAATGAAGCTATAAAATTAATGTATACTTCGTCACATAAATTAAAGTCAAAAAAAAACTGGAGATTTAAATGAGTATTATTCAAGAGTTCCGCGAGTTTGCGGTAAAAGGCAACATGATCGACTTGGCTGTCGGTGTGATTATTGGTGGGGCATTTGGTAAAATTGTTGACTCATTAGTGAAAGATATCATCATGCCATTGATTACTGTGATCACTGGAGGTGGTGTGGATTTCACACAAAAGTTCTTTGTTTTGGGCGATAACCCAAACAATTTACAGTCTTTAGATGAGTTAACCAAAGCAGGTGTAAATGTCCTGACCTATGGTAACTTCCTTACGATTTTAATTAACTTCATTATTTTGGCATGGGTGGTGTTCTTAATGGTGAAAATGATTAATCGTATGCGCCGTAAACAAGAAGAAGCAGCGCCAGAACCAGCAGCAACTCCAGAAGATATTGAATTATTACGTGAAATTCGTGATGAATTGAAAAAACGTCAATAATTTTTAATACGCAATCAAAACAAACGGCGCTTTATGCGCCGTTTGTTTGCACCCTATTCTCTAGGATGGAGAGGCGCTGAAGGCATAAAAATTACATCCGAAACTTTACTTCTACCAAATGAAAACCAAACTGACTTTTTACAGGGCCGTGTAGTACGCGTTCTGCTGCGGTAAACACTAATTTATCAATCACGGGTACCAATTGTCCTTTTTTGACCTCACCCAATTCCCCACCTTTTTTTCCTGAAGGGCAGGTCGAAAATTGTTTGGCAATTTTGGCAAAATCAGCACCTGATTGAATACGCTTTTTCAGTTGTTCACAGGTTTCTTTATCTTTCACTAAGATATGACGCACAATAGCGGTTCTCATACTTTTTTACCTCGTTTGCTTGTTGCAGCTTTAGTCGAAGTGAGTACTTTTTTCAAAGGCTGACATTCAGGACAAAATACCGAGGCACGTTGGCCCAGTTTTAAATTTTCTAGTGTGGTTTCACAGTTCACACACATTTCACCTGCACGTCCATACGCCAACAAGGTTTGCTGAAAATAGCCATTTTCGCCCATCGCATTACTGTAATCACGCAAGGTCGAACCGCCTAAATCAATCGCTTGTTTTAAAATGCGTTTGATTTCGAGCACCAGTTTTTCAATCTGTTTCAAACTGAGTGATGATGCAGGTTGTGCAGGGTGAATACCTAAATTAAACAGACTTTCCGTGGCATAAATATTGCCCACACCCACCACGACATGGTTATCCATAATTGCAACTTTGATGCCAACATTTTTGTTTTTGAGCTTCTGTGCAAGATAGTCGGGGTTAAAAGCATCACTCAACGGCTCAGGGCCAAGTGGATCTATCAGTTTGAGTTGAGAGCTTTCATTTAGCCATAAAATACAGCCAAAGCGACGTGGGTCATGGTAGCGCAATTGTATATCTTCAAACTGAATAATCAGATGGTCGTGTTTGCGTAAATCTTCCTGCGCATCGCAAAGACGAAAACTGCCCGACATGCCTAAATGCCACAACATGCTGTCCTGTTCAAATTGCGCCAGAATGTATTTGGATCTGCGGGTCAATTGCAGTAATTTTTGTCCTGTGAGTTTATGTAGGTTTTCTGGAATGGGCCAGCGTAAATTGGCTTGACGCACTTCTACATTCAGGACTTTTTGATCAAGTAGCGGCAATAGACTAGTTTTGGTAGTTTCAACTTCTGGTAATTCTGGCATGGTACAAATTCAATCCGCTTGTAGAAATTAAGCAGGCAAGGACATACAGTAATGCGCTTAATATTGGGCATTATCCATAGAATGCAAGCCATAGAATACAAGCCATGGTGTGCTGTCGCAAAATTATTCTGTGTAAAACAAAAGCAGGCTTTGCAAAAACCATACAACACGTTATAAATAAATCATTTTTAAACATTTATTATAGAAAAAACCATCTAAAACAGATGGCAGATTCTGGGTGATTACTTCTTTATTTAATGATTCGCTTTTGGTGAATAGCACAGTATGAGGGCTTGCAGCGTGACATTACTTTTTCAGCCGATTCAATTTGGATCACTGCAACTTGCCAACAAAATTGTTATCGCCCCGATGTGTCAATATTCTGCCAATGAACAAGGTGAATTGAGCTATTGGCATGAGCAGCAATGGGCCAATTATGCCTTGTCGGGCGCTGGGATGTGTATTGTAGAAGCCACGGCAGTGCAGGCAGCAGGACGTATTAGTTATGCAGATTTAGGCTTATGGAATGACATGCAGCGTGCGCAGATGAAAGCACTATTGCATAAAGTCAAAAGTATATCGCCTATGCCATTTGCTGTGCAGTTGGCACATGCGGGTCGTAAAGCTTCAACCGATAAACCGTGGCAGGGCATAGGACAGTTTGCACCGAATGAAGAACATGGTTGGCAGACGGTATCGGCCAGTGAGTTGCCATTTCAATCGCACGAACATCCACCGCATGCTTTAACGCAAGATGAAATTCAACAGGTCATTGCAGACTTTGCCAGTGCTGCAGTACGAGCGGTGGATGCAGGTTTTGACTTAATCGAAATTCATGCCGCACATGGCTATTTATTGCATCAATTTATGTCGCCATTGTCTAATCACCGCCAAGATGAATATGGCGGCAGTTTGGAAAATCGGATTCGCCTTACATTGGAAGTATTTCAAGCGATTCAAAATGCTGTTCCACAAGGCTATCCAATTGGGGTGCGAATTTCTGCAACAGACTGGATGGATGATGCAGAGGGTTGGAATGTGGAATCTTCAGTAGGTTTGGCAAAAGCACTGGAGCATTTAGGTGCGGCTTATATTCACGTGTCGAGCGGTGGTTTGCATGTCGATCAAAAAATTGATTTACATGCGGGTTATCAAACACCATTTGCACATGCCATTAAGCAAGCTGTAAAAATTCCTGTAATTGCGGTGGGTTTGATTACCGAAGCGATGCAGGCAGAAGGTATTTTGCAATATGAACAGGCCGATGCGATTGCGATCGCACGTGCGATTTTATATGACCCTCGTTGGCCATGGCATGCTGCGGCAGAATTGGGTGAAAAAATTGAGATTGCCCCGCAATATTTGCGCTGTCAGCCGCATGGGTTTCGTACTTTATTTGCGCCGTTTAAATCCACAGATACGGAAGTGGAATCCTAATATTTTATCTGCTTAAAATAAGTGAAACTTACACTATTTTGCCGTGCTTTATCGGGAGCTTCGGTGTAAGCTAAATCAGTAAAAACCATGTCGATCATGGGCAACACTGAAAAAGGATGTCAGGGTGTTACTGAGTATTTTATTTCCCATTTGTACCGTAGTACTGTTGGGATATTTTGCCGTCAGAAGCCAATTTATTGAAACCAGTGCGATTCAGTTTCTAGGTCAATTTGTCATGAAAGTGGCGTTGCCTGCATTTCTATTGCAGGCATTGGCCAGTAAAAGTTTGTCAGAAATCTGGCATCCTGCTTATTTCTTAGGTTACGGTGGCGGTTCTATTCTGCTGTTTATCTTTGCCTTTTTACTGTATCGGCATTATTTTAATTCAAATTTGACCCATGCCAGTGTATTGGCAATGGGTGCATCAATGTCAAATACAGGGTTTATTGGCACTGCTATTTTGACTTTGTTGATTGGCAGTCAATCGGCAATTTATTTGTCTTTAACTTTAATTGTCGAAAATTTAATTATTGTAGCTTTGATGCTGATTTTGGCAGAACGAGGGCTACAATCTTCAGCGAAATCAGGTTGGCAGGTGTATGCCGAAACTGTGCAGCGTTTACTGAAAAATCCAGTAATTTTATCTATTTTATTGGGTATGCTGTGCGTATTGTTGAATTTCAAACTGCCGCAAGCTATTGCACAAGTGCTGGAAATGTTGGGCAAAACTGCTTCACCTTTGGCTTTATTTGTGATTGGTGGAAGTTTGGTCGGAATGCAAATCAAGTCGTTGAATTTGCAAAGTATTGTTTTGGTTGGATTCAAAGTATTGCTGATGCCACTCACGATTTTTGGGATTTTATGGGCTTTGGATGTGAACCGAGAAATGCTATTTGTCGGGACTTTACTAGCAGCTTTGCCAATGCCAATTGCCTTTGGTATTTTCGGGCAGCACTATGGTTTACATGAAAAAGCCTTAGCCCCCTTGGTGTTAAGTACAATTTTGGGTTTTGTGATGGTGGCGATTTTATTGACACAATCGGGTAAGTATTTATAGCATCGGTATCGAAGTGCTCAAATCATAAAAAAAGTCTGTACCATGCTGATACAGACTTTTTTAAAAATTTCTCTGATTAATAGCCTTTATAAAGAAACTATCTTAACTTTTCTTAGCGGTTGCCTTGTTTGAACCTTTGGCTTGATCGGCCATCATTTTTTCTACCGCAGCCAGTGACTCTTTGGCTTGAGGTACATTTTCCTGTGCCAATGATGAAAAAATCTTTTTCGCCTCAGGTAAATTTTGTGGCACAATATTGCCATTCACAAACATATTGCCCACCGCCATGAGCGCAGGAATATAGCCCTTTTGTGCCAAGTTTTGGATACTTTGTAGACCTTGTTTAATTGGTGCTTCATTTTTGTTTTTAAAGCCCGTGCTAATGTCGTATAAAGCTTTGGCATGAATAGCTTGAAAATGATCTTTTGCTATTAAAGGCTGTAATAACTTTAGTCCTTGTTGATCTGACGCTGCCGTATTTTCTGAGAAATATACAACGGCTAAATCTACAGTTGCATCGTGAAAACCTAGTTTAGAGGCACTTTGTAAATGCTGTTTAGCTTTGGCAGTATCTTGTTTTAAACCCAAAGCACCCGTCAGATAGTTTTTACCTAACACATAATGCGCAACAGGGTAGCCTTTTTGAGCAGATTGCTCGTACAACTGTAGGGCTTTCTTTTCATTTTTAGCGGTGCCTTGCCCTGTTTGGGTTAAATAACCCAAGTTATACATGGCTTGAGCATTGCCAGCTTTGGACAGTTTTTCTAACTCCTGATAGGCATCTTTGACTTTATTGGCTTGCATTAATTGTTCAATTTTGGCAAAAGCAGGATCGGTTGGAATGTTGCTATTTGCCATGCTGATGCTGCTAGATAGGGCAATCGCACCCGCAATGAGTAGTTTTTTCATCATTTGAGTTGTACCTTGTTCTCTTTTACACATCATTCCGTTGATGTGCGTTTTGTTTTTACAGTGGTGCATTCATCATAAGTTGAAAAGTGTGAATGTAAATATAAAAAATGTGTACGAATGCTTTTTCATTGTCACTTGAAGGGAATCTTGCGACTCCCTTAACCTGAGCGGGTGGAATCTATTTTATTGCGGACGTGCAACATCGCCATTCAAATGTTCAGGCAAAGCCAATACTTGTACAGCTAACTCTTCCAAAGCACTTGGTTTGGCAACCACCAACGCTTTAAAACCTTCTGCAGTCGCTATGCTATTCACCACTTCCACATCATTATTCAGTTTGGCGGCAGGTGCAGGTGCCTCGCCTGAACCCTGAATTAAATGCAACCAATGTTTTGGTTTGGCTTTAAACCATAAACGTGCCACGACTTCCTGACCCAAATAACAGCCTTTGTCATAATGCACGCCATCTCGTTGATGCAAACGCAATTCCTGCGGTTGAAACACTTCTGCTGTTGAGGCTTGAATCCATGCCTGACCTGTTTCAATCGCTTGTAGTTGCCATGCGTTTAAATCAGTCACTTCAGCTGAAAATTCAGTTTGATTGCCCTGAATGGTTGGGTAAACCGTACCGATGGTTTCAAGCTGCATTTTTGAAAATGCACCAAACTTTTTAATGTGTTTGGCTAAATCTTCGGCTTGGTCGGCTGTGCTGATGATTTCAAAACATTCGGACGAGATTTTTTTAAGCCAGAAGCCAAACTGAACGCGTCCTTTTAAACTGCAAATTGCGGTATAACAGGTTGTATTTTCAGCTAATGTTTCGACATTGACTGTTACCTGACCTTGCAGGAATTTTTGTGCATCGACACCGTTTAAACTTAAAGCACTGAAAGCTAAATCGCGCATGAATAACCTTTCACATTGAAATCTAAGACTAAAGAATGAGGTCAATTTTGCGCTATTTTTCAAAAAAAAGCATTTTTAGAGCAAGAATTTTACTCAAAATGTAATTAAATGTTTCAAAAACCCCTGTTTTTATATTTAAGTGTATGAAATATATAGGATTTGGGAAATGGGTTTTTGGCAGCGTACAATGCTTTCGACGGGTGGAAACAATCATCCCATAAGATGTTGAGAACAATAGAGTAAGGGCGAATACCAGATGAATAACAACTACCGCAAACCGCTGCAAGGCACTCAGCTCGATTTTTATGACGTGCGTCAAGCCGTTGAAGATATCCAGCCAGGCGCCTATGCCAAACTTCCTTATACCTCAAAAGTACTTGCAGAGCAGTTGGTGCGCCGTTGTGATCCTGCAATTTTAGAACAATCTTTAAAACAATTGATTGAGCGTAAACAAGAGCATGATTTTCCGTGGTATCCAGCGCGTGTGGTATGTCACGACATCTTGGGGCAAACTGCGCTCGTTGACTTAGCAGGTTTACGTGATGCAATTGCCGATCAAGGTGGCGATCCTTCTAAAGTGAATCCTGTCGTACCTACCCAGTTAATTGTCGATCACTCTTTAGCTGTGGAATATGGCGGTTTTGACCCAGATGCTTTCCGTAAAAACCGTGAAGTGGAAGATCGTCGTAATGAAGACCGTTTCCACTTTATTGAATGGACGAAAACTGCATTTGAAAATGTTGATGTGATTCCTGCAGGCAACGGCATCATGCACCAGATTAATCTGGAAAAAATGTCACCAGTCATTCAAAACCGTGAAGGCATTGCATTCCCAGATACTTGTGTGGGTACAGACTCACACACACCACATACCGATGCTTTGGGTGTCATTTCTGTAGGTGTAGGCGGTCTTGAAGCTGAAAACGTGATGTTGGGTCGTGCTTCTTGGATGCGTCTGCCAGACATTATTGGTGTGGAGTTGGTCGGTCAGCGTCAGGCGGGTATTACAGCAACTGACATCGTATTGGCTTTAACCGAGTTTTTGCGTAAAGAACGTGTGGTCGGTGCATATTTAGAATTCTTTGGTGAAGGTGCAGATAGCATGTCGGTGGGGGATCGTGCCACGATTTCCAACATGACACCTGAATATGGTGCAACTGCCGCTATGTTCTACATCGATCAAAACACCATCGACTATTTAACCTTAACAGGTCGTGAAGCAGATCAGGTCAAACTGGTTGAAACTTATGCTAAAGAAATTGGTCTTTGGGCATCTGAAATGACACAGGCAGAGTATCCACGTGTATTACGTTTTGACCTTTCAACAGTAACTCGTAACATTGCAGGCCCATCGAATCCGCATGCGCGTGTTTCAACTGCAGACTTAAAAGAAAAAGGCATTGCAGGTGTGGTTGAAAACCGTACTGATGGTTTAATGCCAGATGGTGCCATCATCATTGCTGCGATTACCTCTTGTACTAATACCTCAAACCCGCGTAATACTGTAGCAGCAGGTTTGTTGGCACGTAAAGCCAATGAGTTAGGTTTAGTGCGTAAGCCTTGGGTGAAATCATCATTTGCACCAGGTTCTAAAGCGGCTGCATTGTATTTGGAAGAAGCAGGCGTACTGAAAGACTTAGAAAAACTTGGTTTTGGTATTGTCGCTTATGCATGTACTACTTGTAACGGTATGTCTGGTGCATTAGACCCAGCGATTCAACAAGAAATTATTGACCGTGACTTGTATGCGACTGCTGTGCTGTCGGGTAACCGTAACTTTGATGGTCGTATCCATCCGTATGCGAAACAAGCATTTTTGGCATCGCCACCGTTGGTTGTGGCTTATGCGATTGCAGGAACGATTCGTTTTGACATCGAAAAAGATGCTTTGGGCACAGATCAAAATGGCAACCCAATTTATCTGAAAGATATTTGGCCATCTGATGCTGAAATTGATGCTTTGGTGAAAGAGTCAGTTAAACCTGAACAATTCCGCCAAGTGTATATCCCAATGTTTGATTTGGGTGAGTCAGAAAAATCTGAAAGTCCGCTATATGACTGGCGTCCACAAAGTACTTATATCCGTCGTCCGCCGTATTGGGAAGGTGCATTAGCGGCACCACGTACTTTAGCCAATATGCGTCCTTTGGCAATTTTGGGCGATAACATCACCACAGACCATTTATCTCCATCGAATGCGATTATTTTAGATTCGGCAGCAGGTGAGTACTTGGCAAAAATGGGCTTGCCAGAAGAAGATTTCAACTCTTATGCAACGCACCGTGGTGATCACCTGACGGCACAACGTGCAACTTTGGCGAATCCAAAATTGTTCAATGAAATGGTGGTACGTTCAGACGGCACAATTAAGCAAGGTTCTAAAGCGCGTGTTGAGCCAGAAGGCGAAGTAATGCGTATGTGGGAAGCGATTGAAACCTATATGAACCGTAAACAGCCGTTAATTATTATTGCAGGTGCTGACTATGGTCAGGGTTCTAGCCGTGACTGGGCTGCAAAAGGTGTGCGTCTTGCTGGTGTGGAAGCAATTGTCGCTGAAGGTTTTGAGCGTATTCACCGTACCAACTTGGTGGGTATGGGCGTATTACCACTTGAGTTTAAAGCGGGTGTAAACCGTAAAACTTTAGGTTTGGATGGTACAGAACTCTATAGCGTGATGGGTAATATTGCGCCACGTTCAGACTTAACTTTGGTGATTGAGCGTTCAACTGCAGACGGCAAAAATCAAATGATTGAAGTGCCTGTGACTTGCCGTTTAGATACCGAAGAAGAAGTGTCTGTATATGAAGCGGGCGGTGTATTGCAACGCTTTGCGCAGGACTTCTTGGAAGGGAATGTGGCTTGATGTAATTCTTTAAATCCTCCCCAACCCTCCTTTGAAAAAGGAAGGAGTTCCCCCTCTTTTTAGAGAGGGGTTAGGGGAGATTAAAGTTATTGAAATTGTTGTAAAAAGACCCTACTGTTAAGTAGGGTGTTTAATTGTCGGCTCATCTGATGAATACTGATTTATTACATAAGATAATAATTTACCAAAAATCGTATTTTGAAATTATTAATGAATTTTTTATAAAATTTGTGGGAAAGGAGCCTAGAAATTTTCATGATTTTAAAGAGCTAGGCTTTTACTTAAAAGAAATGTATGAAAGAAATAAAAATAATATGGCTTACTTTTCAAAGCTGAATCAAATACGTTTAGAATTTTTGGAAAAATTAACCAAATTATATTCTACTGAGTCACCTCAAGTTTTTAAATCAGCACAGAATTTAAATTTATTTAAAATTAACTTGGGAGGGAGTAGTCGTTTTTTAGAGACACAACTAAATGCAGTTCGTAAGTCCTTACTATTAACAGATATTGTTTTAATTCCTGATCCGATTCTACCTTGGATTGAAAAAGAAAGAGCAGAAGAAAGATTTACTAATATAAGAATGATAGAGGCTGTATTCTTTATTTTACATTTGAGAGAGCTTCTGCAAGAAGATTTTGAGGTTCCTCCATTTTTTATTTTTCCAAGTTGGGAAAAAATACTTGAAGATAAGGATTCTTATACTCAGAAAAGTATTTCGAATCTATTTGTTGATTTTTTTAACTTCTATCTAGGAACATCATTTCAAAGCAAAAATGATTTAATTTATTATGCTTTTAAGAATAATGATAAATTTTTAAGTACAGTTGAAAGGAAGCGCTTATTTATTTCACCTAATGGATTAGATCTCTCTGATTTAAGAAACTCCATTGATAATTATAAAAATTATGCTAATGAAAATAGGTCTGAGGATTGGTGTCGTCAATATTTAGACAATGATACTCAGATAGTTCTGAATGGGATAAGTGAAAGATTAGCACCACAGTTTCATCTTTTGGAGAATTCTCATGAAATGAGCAGCAATCCTTATATCTGTATTCCAGAACACGCTCATTACTATAATTTAATCTCAAGAATGAGTTGGTCATCCCAAGCGAATAATTCAATTGATAGACAGACCGATACAATTTTAAATGTTTTGACGAATCAACGATTGGATTATTTAGCTAATTTTAATGATGAAGAAATTAAGATGCTTAGAAAAGCAGATGAACATATTTTATTTAAAAATGAAATGAGAACTTTTATAAGTTCAATATCAACTTCCAAAATTGAAGATATAGATTATGTTTCGAGAGAATTTTCTCAATTTTTAGATAGAAAAGTTAAACAGCATATTCAAGAATTAGAAGGATTAAAAAGTAAGTATAGATCTAAACATATACAAACTTTAGGGCTTGTAGGGGGAACATTGGCAGTTAATTTTATGCCGCTACTTGGACAATTGATCTCAGTTATTGGAGCTGGAAGTATCGGTGTTAAATACTGTGGCGATAAGTTAGATGAAAAATATGATTTTCAAAAAGCTAAATCATCTTATGTTGGGGTAATTGCACTTGCAAAACAAAGATGACTCTAAATTAAGACTTTCCCCAACTGCCACAATCCTATACCAAAAAGGTAATACATGAATTAACGTCAACAATTCAAGTGGTTGAATTGGATGAAAATGTTGCACACCATTATGCAGAAATACGCCAGAACCTTGCATCTAAGGGGCAGATCATTGGCGCAAATGACTTATGGTTAGCAGCACATGCACGTGCAAATCATTGGGTCATGGTCACCAATAACGAAAAAGAATTTACTCGTGTCGATGGATTAAAAGTCGAAAACTGGGTATCTAATCCTTTGTAAGTGAGTTAGATTTTTTATAAAAATCATCCTTTGCCTAACTGCCATCATCACCTGTCAAAATGGACAATAGACAATCATCACAGAATAGATATACTGGATTGACCATTTCTAAACCACACGGAGAACAAAGATGGTAACTGCAGGTGATAAACCAGGAACAGGCTTCTATTTTTGTGTCCAATGCGGGCATCGCGTTTACTTAGAAATTGGTACAGACCGTCTACCACCGTGTACCAAATGCCATGGCACCCAATATAACAACAAGGTTGCCTAAGCTACACGACATAAAACAGCAGATCCTGTTTTAATCTAAAGCCCTATCACCCGATGGGGCTTTTTGCTATTTTAGCCATAGAAAACCCAAGGCAAAGAGGTACAACATGGAAACAATACTCGGTTTATGTGTCGGCATTGGGCTAAGTGCTGCCAGTGGTTTTCGGGTTTTTGTGCCTTTGCTGGTCATGAGTGTTGCGGCGCTCATGGGTTGGTTTGAACCCTTGAAAGGTTTTGAATGGTTGGCGATGCCTGCTGTTTGTCTAGCTTTGACCGTGGCAACAATCAGTGAAATTGCTGCGTATTATGTGCCGTGGGTTGATAACTTACTCGATACCGTTGCAACGCCTGCCGCCATGATTGCAGGTACACTCACCACAATGGCTGTAAGCAGTGGCGAAATGTCGCAATTTGCCAGTTGGGCTTCTGCCATTATTGTCGGTGGTGGAACAGCAGGTGTGTTGCAAATGAGTACAGTTGCGGCACGTGGTGTATCAACCGCAACCACAGGCGGTGTTGCAAATCCTGTGATTTCTACAGGAGAGTGGATTGGGGCTGCCGTACTTTCAGTGTTGTCCTTCATTGTGCCTGTATTGGTGGTTTTTGTGGTGCTCCTGACCTTAATTTGGGCAATTCGCTGGATTCGAGGAAAAAAGAAAGTTGTTGAATCCTCCACATAGATTTTTAGTCAGTTTGAAAATATTTAAAAATAAGTGTGGTAATAAATTTAATATTTAAGCTTTATTTGATAGTTTAAATGCATAAAAAATGCCTATTTGGGAAATTTTTTAAAATATGGCTTAAAAGATGATAAAAATTTTAAAAACTAATCAAAATAAAATCATTTCGGGGAAACAATCCCATCCTCAAATCACTACTATAGATCTCAAGGGTGTGATGGGGATCGAAAAGAGTAGATTGCTACCAGTTGCGTACAACGTGCGTGTAGTACTTACCCAAAAGGTCTCGATTCGGCTTAGGACGCTATAAATCAGAAGTTTATAGGCTATAAGATCATGACTTATCCAGCATGATAGTTGAAGTAAACCACAGTTGTTTTCCCTAACACCCTAAAGAATATTGTTAAAAATATAAAAAACAAAACAAGATCAAGAAAATAAAATTTAGATAAAATAAAAGCTTAAATAAATTTTAAATCATCTTTCCGCTACAAAACTCTCATCAAGTTTTTCTTTTAAATCTGTTAATTTGCAATGATCATCCACATCTAATTAGGTGGGATATGAGTGTTGATTACGATTTTTGGTGTCGTTTATTACTGACCTGCGCACTGATTAACTATGCCATTTTAATGCTGTGGTTTGTGGTGGTGATTTTCGCGCATGACTGGCTTCGACAGTTACATGGCAGATGGTTCAAATTGTCAGATGCAAGTTTTGATGCCATTCATTATGGCGGCATGGCAGTCTATAAAATTGGGGTATTGCTATTGAATATTGCGCCACTCATTGCGCTGTATATGATGCGACCTTAATTTAAAACTCTATAAACAAGCATCGAAAAGCATAGAAACAACCGCTTTAGACAGTACATTAAAAACACACGGTCATTGAAATAGAGGCGAAAAGCCCGCAATTTGAGGAGTTGGCAAACATGAATCAATTTAAACCTGCATTGATTTTAGGCGGTCTAATTTGTTTGGGAATGGTGCTCGCAGGTTGGATATTGGGCAATAGCGCACTCAAAATTAAACAATATGAGCGTGTGGTTTCAGTCAAAGGTTTGTCTGAACGTGAAGTAAAAGCCAATGTCGCGGTGTGGCCAATTCGTTTTAGTACCGCCAGTCAAGACTTGGCCGCGCTGTACGACACCATGCAAAGCCAAACATCCCAGATTCAAAACTTTTTAAAAAATGAAGGTTTTAGTCCTGAAGAAATCACCATTGCTGCTCCTGTAATTACCGATAAATACGCCCAGCAATATGGTGGCGATGGCAATGTTGCTTTGCGTTATACCGCACATCAAACCATTACGGTCTATACCAAAAATATTGATAAAGTGCGCAGCGCACAAAGCCGTTTGGTCGATTTAGGCAAAAATGGAATTGCCTTTGGTGGTGAAGATTACGGGCAACGTACCGAATATTTATATACACAACTAAATGACATTAAACCTGCCATGATTGAGCAAGCCACACAAAATGCCCGCAGTGTTGCAGAAAAATTTGCCGCAGATTCTGACAGTCGTCTAGGTAAAATTAAATCAGCCAATCAGGGTGTATTTAGTATTGAAGACCGTGACAGCAACACGCCATATTTGAAAAAAGTACGTGTGGTGTCTACGGTGGAATACTATTTAGCAGACTAAGTTTGGCAGACTAAGTTTCGCAGACTAAGTTTGACAGATTAAGCTTGGCAGACTCAGCCAATTTAAAATCTAAATCTTTACACTAAAAAGTACATCGCCCGACTGAATTGACAGTTTGGGCTGTGCTTGATATTTTGCCCGCACCGCTTTGCATGCTGTATGTTCATGGCTTTAAACGACAACTTTATTTATGCACCTCCACAAGAACCCTTAGTGATTGTCTATGAAGATGACGATTTATTGGTGATTGATAAGCCAGCAGGTTTATTGTCTGTGCCTGGACGTTTGCCTCAACATCAAGACAGCGCATATTTAAGAGTGCTCGCAAATTATCCTCAGGCAAAAATTGCCCATCGTTTAGACATGGCCACCTCAGGTATTCTCATGTTTGCCAAGCATCGTGATGCAGAAGTCGCATTGAGTAAAATGTTTCAGGCACGAACAGTAGAAAAAAACTACATTGCTTTAATTCAAGGCAAACTTGAAGGTGAGGGCAGTGTCGATGTGCCTTTAATTACTGACTGGGAAAACCGTCCACGCCAAATTGTGCATTTCGATTTAGGCAAGCCTGCGCAAACGCTGTATCAAGCTTTGGAATATTGTGCGGTTGAAGATATTACCCGTGTTTTGCTCACCCCAATCACAGGGCGTTCGCATCAGTTACGAGTACACATGCAATATATTGGACATCCCATTACAGGTGATAAGTTATATCATCCTGAACCGAAAAAAAGTACGTTAGGTCGGATGGCGCTGCATGCCAGTTATTTGGCTTTCACACAACCTCTAAGCCAGGTTCCTGTTGCAATTCGGGCACAGCTTCCTTTTTAGAGATTTTCGGATTCAATTTTTCTAACATGCGCATATTTTTCAATTTTTTTGTGAAAATACTCAAAAATTGGGATAGTCTTCGTGCCGCTAACTCGCTAACGTATCCTTAGAGCTTTAGTTATTCATTTGCCTTGGCATAAATGAAGGAGGTGAATGACTCGCTGTTCTAAAATTTTGTGTTTTGAGTGTGGTGGGCTGTCAAAGCGGGTTAAAAAGCATCTTTAAAAACTGAAGATGACTTTTCAAAATATGGCAGACCAATGCGGGTGGGAGATGTTATATGCTGTATATATTGGTTGCAATCATTATTGTTTTGGTGGTGATTATTTTTTGGCAATCTCAGCGTAGCCGTGAGTTGTCTGCCAGCATTCAATCTTTACAAAGCAATTTAGACCGCACTCGCTCCAATTTAGCGTCCGATGAGTTGGAAAGTAATGAATTAGAGCATCAGTTGGCTGTGCTACGTATTGAATTAGGCAGTTTAAAAGGTCGTTTAGAAACCTTGCAGCACTATCAACATATTTTAGACGTTGAGCAATATGTATTAGAACGTCGCCAACAAGTTGAAATGTTTGTAGAAATGGTTAAATCCGAAGCGGAAAATACGCGGGAGCAGTGCAAGCAACAAGTTGAAAAAGTCCGAGATTTTTTAGCCGAGCATGAGCAAAAAACCAAAGCCAAAATGCTTAAAACTGCACAAGATCAATTGGGTGCTTTTTATAACTTGGTTGAAGAACGTCAGCAACTCGAACAGGTTATGACCGCGCTGTATCATAAAATTGAAAATCAAACGCCTGCTTTTCAGTTGCCTGCGCAGCAGCTATTGGATGATCTGATTGAAGGCTATGGCTATAGTGATGCAGCACAACACTTGCAGCAAGTACGACACAAGATTCAAGATGCAGTCAAAAATCAAGAAGTTGCACATTGCGCCTTTGTCGATGAGCAACGCCGTCTAGCGGCAGTGACTTTACTGACTCAAGCATTTAATAGCAAAGCAGATTTGTATTTGGCGCAGCTGACTGAACAAAATCTGGCTGAATCGCTTCAAGCTTTGCAGGATGATTTTACTTTACTGAATCATTATGCCGCTGCATTTGGACACGCAAAAATTCTGGATTCTTATTTGACACTTCGACAAGAAGAATTAAAGTTTGCCGCTTTGCTGTTGGCATTTAAACAGGAAAGCATCTTGTCAGATGCCACAAATTAAACTGGCAGCAAATACTTAGAGTAATTGCGGTGTCTAAAAACAAGCTTTTGGGTGTTTCAGACTAAAGTCAGTGTATAACGAAATGAAAATTGAGTCCTTCGGGCAAATTTGTGCTATGTTGAATTCACTATTTTGTCACTTGCCAAATATATATTGGCTAAAAAGATAACAAGGATATTCGCATGACACGTGACTATGAACAATTCCCTGATGATGATAATGGCAATGTACTTTGGCAAATGCATGAAGATGGGGATGACCTGACAGAGCCACATGAGATTGAGTACTCCATCGCTTTTACCACACAAGAACAAGCTGAAAAATGTGCTTTGTATTTGTTGGCCGAAGAACAAAAAATTTCATTATTCCAAGATGAAGAATCTGACGCAGTTGAATGGATCATTACCATTTATGTTTACATGGAACCAGAGTATTCAGACATTATCGATTTAGAGCAATGGTTCAGCAAAATTGCTGAAGAACATGGCGGTGAATACGATGGCTGGGGCTGTATGGCTTACGTCTACGATGATGAAGACGAAGACGATTACGAAGATTAAATCGGGTATCTGAAAAGCATGTGTTGATCACATGCTTTTTTATTTGTGATACATAATCTGCTGCCTAAAACTTTGGCGCTGATGACGTCGTCATAAAAGATGCAGAGGTGCAAATATGGATATTGCAATGAAACGCGCTTATCTTGAAGCGACTCAGGCAGATGGAACACGAGTGCTGGTTGATCGCTTATGGCCGCGTGGTGTGAGTAAAGAACGCGCTCGTATTGACTTATGGCCCAAAGAAATTACGCCTTCGACTGGGCTGCGTAAATGGTATCATCAAAACCCTGAACAACATTGGGATGAGTTTCAGCAGCGTTATATAGCTGAATTAGCAGAGCAAGAAGAGGCTTTACAGGCGTTGTGTGAACTGGCACAGCAGCAAAAAATCACTCTGGTCACAGCAGCTAAAGATGAGCAGCACAATCATGTAGTGGTATTAAAACGCGTGATGCTGCAACGCTTAGCACAGTCCAATTAAAGAGTTTTATTTGATTATCCTTGTGCTTTATAAGGATTTTAAGTTTATGAAAATTCAGTAAAAAATGCTATAATATAGTTTTTGAGGTTTTTTATGTCTTTGCCAAATTGCCCAAAATGCCAATCAGAATACACTTACCAAGATGGCGACCTACTGATTTGTCCTGAATGCTCACATGAGTGGAAAGAAGGGGAACAGCTAGAAGAAACTGCTGCTGTGATTAAAGATGCAAACGGCAACGTGTTGGCAGATGGCGACACGGTGACTGTGATTAAAGACCTGAAAATTAAAGGTTCTTCGGCTGCTGTAAAAGTGGGAACGAAAGTGAAAAATATTCGCTTAATTCCAGATGCAGCAGATGGTCATGACATTGATTGTAAGATTGATGGCATGGGGGCTATGAAATTAAAATCTGAATATGTGAAAAAAGCTTAAGTTTAAGCAGATTTCAACAGCGCAGGCGACTTGAGTTGCCTGCGCTTTTTTATGGAGTTTATAAAAGTATTTTAGTATTCAAATTGAGCAACAATAACTTTAAGAGTGTACAAAATTAATACTGTTTTCTTGTGCCTAAGTCCTTTATATTTTAAGTGAAAAGAATAATTTTTAGGCAGTTTAAAGCCTAGCATCATTCAACAACACACTTCACCACTCATAAGAAAACTGGGGGCAAGTATGTCAGGATGGTTTGAGATTTCACAAGCAAGCAATGGTCAGTACCGCTTTGTACTTAAAGCTGGGAATGGCGAAATTATCTTAACCAGTGAACAGTATAAGGCGAAAGCATCGGCAAAAAATGGCATCGCTTCGGTACAAAAGAACAGTCAGGATGATGGGCGTTATGATCGATTGACACCTAAGAATGATAAGCCGTATTTTAATTTAAAAGCTGCCAACCATCAGATTATTGGTACGAGTCAGCTCTATACTTCTGAACAATCACGTGACAAAGGCATTGAGTCGGTGAAAACCAATGGCGCAAGCACCACGGTCAAGGATTTAACGCAGGAATCGTAATCTTTTGCATTAAATCTTGATGTTAAATTGCATTAGAAAAGCATGCTCTGGCGTGCTTTTTTATTGAGCTAAGTAGGCAAGGTGTTAAATCTAGCCTTGATTAAGCCGTTGAATCACAGATGACAATTTCAGGAGTTGCGAAGATTATGAATTTCAAATGCAATCTAAAAATATTACTGGCGATCGGTGGTTTGTTGGGTAGCGTAAATATTTTTTCAGCACCCATTACTGCTGAAAAAATGATTGCTGCAAGCCAGTCGACTGCTTTGCAAGGACTGTATTTTCAGCATCAAGATTGGGAGTTGGCCTGTGATAATACAGGAACCTGCCGTGCCGCAGGCTACCAAAGCGATGATGATTTTGAACAACCGATCAGTATGTTATTGACCCGTCAAGCAGGTGCAAAGAGTGCTGTACAAGGGCAATTGCAAATTCAAGAAGATATTGCTCAAGCGACTTTATTTTTAAATGGACGCACTTTGCAACAATTAAACTTTCATGAAAGTATCGCCAATTTATCTGCTGCCAGTGTGCAAAAGCTGTTGGCGCAGGCGCGTCAGCATGTCGTGATCGAGTTAAAACATGGTCAACAACGCTGGAAATTGTCTGATGCAGGCATGAGTGCAGTGTTGCTAAAAATGGATGAATTTCAAAAACGTGTGGGTACAGACTCCGCAATATTGGCAAAAGGCAATCAAGCATCCACACAGGTCTTAAAAGCGCAAGCGATGCCTAAAATTAACATTCTCATGCAGCCTCAACACCGAACCGCCAAAGCACAGGTGCTTACCGCGGCCAGTGCAGAAAAGTTATATCCAATTTTACAAAAAACCGTAGATCGTGAAGATTGTTATATGCTGTTTGAACCTGAACAAGCAGAACAGCAGATTCATACTTATCCCTTAAATCAAGATAGCGTGTTGGTTGAGGCAAGCTGTTGGCGAGGGGCTTATAATTGGGGTGTGGCTTATTGGGTTATGGATAAAAAACTGCAAAAGATACAGCAATTTGTAACTGATTCTGCTTCAGAATTTAGCAATGGACAGATTTTTGCCTATCAAAAAGGGCGTGGAATTGGCGATTGTTTCAGTCAAATTGAGTGGGCGTGGAATGGTCAGCAGTTTGTCAAAAGCTATCAATTCGATGCAGGACAATGCAAAGGTTTTGCAGGCAGTGCATGGGAAATGCCAAGCTTTGTCAGCAAGGTTGAATAGCCGATATTCACTAGGGGCTTTTGACATTTCATAAATGGCTTGCGCTGTAGGCTAAAACTGAGCAGATCAGGCATGAAACGCAAGTAATAGCGAGACTATTGCTAAGTTTCATAACACAATCTGAGAAAGTTTTAGCCACAGCCTTTCAGGGCGAGCATATTTTTTGCTGCTATTGCGTTATGTGCCAGTCATTTAGAATGACTAAATTTCCTGTCCCATGCCTTATATCAGCTAAAAAATATGCATCGCCGCAAACATAGACGAATTGTCAGCAGACCCTAATAAAAGCTGAAATTTTTTAGATGAAGCTTGAGTTTGATGGATTCAATGTTTAAGTCGTGTGCGCGACTAATTTTTCAATGATTTCATCCAGCTTTTTCAGACGCCTGATTTCATCCCACAAAGCTTTGGCTTCGGGATAATGTTTCGACATCATGCCGAGCCATTGTTTATAACGTCCCAGCATCCCAATTTCTGTTTTGGCAGGGCCGTGAATAAAGCGAATTTGTAGTTGCAGCAAATCTTGCCAACTCAGCAAAGGCAGGTCTGAATTTTGACGAATACATTGGGTCAAATCTGGGGTGGTGACCGCACCACGACCAATCATCAAATCTTCACAGCCCGATTCTAACTGGCATTGTTTGGCATCGGCATTGTTCCAAATTTCACCATTGGCGATGACGTTAATCTTCAAGGCTTCACGAATAGGACGTAGCTGATCCCAAAATGCGGGAGGCGTATAGCCATCGGCTTTGGTACGTGCATGTACTGTAACCCATGCTGCGCCTGCATCTTCAATGGCGTGCGCATTTTCTAGCATGAAGTTCCGATCCATATAGCCTAGACGCATTTTGGCGGAAACTGGAATATGAGCAGGAACGGCATCGCGAACCGCTTTAACCAGTTCATATACTACTTCGGGTTCATCGAGTAAAACTGAACCGCCACGATGCCGATTGACTGTTTTGGCAGGGCAGCCAAAGTTCATATCAATTGCAGGTGCACCCATAGCCGCAACTTTGGCTGCATTGGCGGCTAACATTTCAGGATTATTCCCCAAAAACTGAACATGCACAGGCGTACCTGCCGCAGTTTTGCCATTGGTGAGTAGTTCTGGGCAATAGGTGTGGTAGATATGGTCTGGCAAAATGCTGTCTGTGACCCGAATAAACTCTGTTACACACCAGTCAAAACTGCCTACAGACGTGATTACATCACGCATGATGGGGTCGGTTAAGCCTTCCATGGGTGCAAGAATCAGTTTCACAAGATGCTGCCAGTTCAAACAAAAGTGGAGTTATACGTTTTTTTCTGTGGGTTGTCTAGGAAAAGGGTTTTGAATTGAAGTGGTTGTAGCTAAGGTTCTGGTATTTAAGCTGTTTTATTTGACACAGTGATCTGTATCTCAAGTTTTATCTAGTCCATGCAGTTGATGTGCATCCTAGACTAGATCTTTTAATTGAGTTCTTACATCGTTAGAAATCATTTAAATGATTGGCTTAATTTAAACAGCCCATTCCCCCTCGACTATGCTATTAAATAATTGATCATCCTACACTTTGAATGAGCAAAATAAAAACACCTTACTTACTCAAAATCATTTCCAACACAAATTTAGAACCAATAAAACCGAGCGCCAATAAAAAGAAGCCAATAATGGTAAAGCGAATCGCTTTTTGTCCACGCCAGCCAAACTTATAACGCCCAAGTAACAACGACCCATAGACAAACCAAGAAATAATACTAAAGGCAGTTTTATGTGCTAAATGCTGTGCAAAGAAATGTTCTACCGTAAAGAAACCAAAACCTAGTGCGACTGTGAGTAAGGCAAAACCTGCAATCAACATATCAAACAGCAAAGATTCCATATCTTGCAAAGACGGCAGCAAATTTACCCAAACCCGACGTTTTTGTTTGTTTTTCAGTTCGCGGTTTTGAAACCACATGAGCACGGCATGAATGGTCGCCATCAACAATACGGCATAAGCAGACAGCGATAAAATAATATGAATATCTAAACCAATCGAGTTTTGGTTAATAAATAAATTATGTTGGCTGAATGAAAAACCTGCAATTAAACCCACTGCTGCTACAGGAATACCAATCAAATTTAGCGCAATTACAGGTCGGTAACTGCTGAACAGCAAGCTCAATAACAACATTAAACCCGCAGTAAATGACATTAGGTTAAACACGTTGTAGTTGACACCCATCGGCGTGCACATATCGTTATACAACACGGCAGCATGCAGCAATAAGCCCAAACTGAGCAGAGAACGAATAAACCAGTGATTTGGCGCACGTTTAGACATTAAATGTGAAAATAAATACCAAAAAGAACTGGTATAAGCGATTAATGCTAAAATCGTATAAACCAAGGGGAGACTGATCATGTCAAACCTTTTTCAGGATGATGAATATTCATTTATATAAATTCGATGCGAACTACAGTATCCTATAGCATCTTGTGCATAAATTTTCTATTTTAAAGAAACATTTTTTTGCTAATGGCTATTTTAAGCGGAATTTGCAATGTTTGATACCTTAACAGAACGACTCACGCAGAGTTTAAGAAATGTTACTGGCTCAGGGCAGCTAACCGAAGACAATATTAAAGATACGTTACGTGAAGTACGTATGGCACTTCTTGAAGCCGATGTGGCGTTACCTGTAACTCGTGAATTCATCGCGAAAGTTAAGGAAGAGGCATTGGGTCAGGAAGTGATGACTCAGTTATCCCCTGGTCAGGCGTTCGTCAAAATTGTCTATGACGAACTCACAAAAATGATGGGCGAGGCCAATGAAAGCCTTGACCTTGCTGCCAAGCCACCGGTTGTGGTGTTATTGGCAGGTTTGCAGGGTGCGGGTAAAACCACCACTGCAGCAAAATTGGCACGTTTCTTACAAGAACGTCAAAAGAAAAAAGTGGCGATGGTGTCTGCCGACGTTTACCGTCCTGCGGCAATTAAACAGCTACAAACGGTTGCAGGCGAAGTTGGCGCAATTTTCTTTGACTCGAATGCCAATGAAAACCCTGTTGATATTGCCAACCGTGCCATTGAACAGGCAAAAATTCAGTTTGCTGATGTGTTAATTGTCGATACTGCAGGTCGTTTGCACGTCGATGATGACATGATGGATGAAATCAAGGCATTACATTCAGCGATTAAACCGACTGAAACCTTGTTCGTGGTCGATGCCATGACGGGTCAGGATGCGGCAAATACAGCCAAAGCCTTTAATGATGCCTTGCCATTAACAGGTGTAATCCTTACTAAAACTGATGGTGATGCGCGCGGTGGTGCAGCACTTTCAGTTCGTGCGATTACGGGTAAACCAATTAAATTCTTGGGGATGGGTGAAAAACTCGATGCCCTAGAGCCATTCCACCCAGAACGTGTTGCACAACGTATTTTGGGCATGGGTGACGTGCTGTCTTTGGTCGAAGAAGTTGAACGTAAAATCGACAAAGAAAAAGCCGAAAAAATGGCGAAAAAACTGCAAAAAGGCGGCAGCTTCAACTTTGAAGATATGCTGATGCAGTTTGAACAAATGAATAAAATGGGCGGCATGATGGGCTTCTTAGACAAGTTGCCTGGCATGAGCAACTCAGGTATTCAAGATGCAATTGCGCAAGCCAATCCTGAAAAGCAAGTGAAAAAGATGGAAGCGATTATCCAGTCGATGACCATCAAAGAGCGTCGTAACCCAGACCTGATGAATCCAAGCCGTAAAAAACGTATTGCTGCGGGTTGTGGTATGGATGTGTCGGAAGTGAATAAGTTGATCAAGCAACATGCACAAATGGCAAAAATGATGAAAAAATTTGCCAATCCATCGGGCATGGCAAAAATGATGCGTTCACTGGGCGGTTTACAAAAGCAATTTAGTGGCGGCGGTATGGGCCCATTGTTTGGTGGCAACGACCCAACTAAGAAATAATTGTTTTTAAAGCATCTTAGAATCTAAGTGTTAAAAAAGCAGGCGCATAAAAATGAGCCTGCTTTTTTTTGTTTTTTTATTTGCAGATGACAGCTACACCGAAAGACTGATCAGCGTAGATGGACGCAATGTTTGGTTTTTAGTGCACTCCATGCGTTGCATACTGAATATAACGCTGCAAACCTTTGAGCAATAAATCTTGCTCGACTTGCGGTTGATATTGCTGCAAGAATTTGGCAAACAGCGGTGCATCGCCACCCGTTAAAATCAGTTTACGTGGTGACTGTCGAATTACATGCTCAATGGTGCTGAGCAAGCCGAGTAAAATACCATGATGAACAGCATCAATGGTGCTGCGTCCTGGGGTGAGTTCATCAAATGCAGCATCGGGAATTTTAATGCCTTTGGTGTTTTGAATCAGTGCATCACGTTGCAAATATAAGTTCGGTAAAATATAGCCGCCTAAATGCGTCAGTCCATCCGCCAAATCAATAGTCAGCGCCGTACCACAACTAATGACACAATAATTTTCTTGTGGGTCATTTGCCACGGCAAGCACTTGCAGCCAGCGATCTATCCCCAGTTGTTGAATATCATATTCACAATGCAAACCTGCATAATCTGCATGCACTGTGGCATAAATCACAGGCACATTCAGGGTTTTTAAAATCAAGTGAATGCGTTGATTATTCTTCTGATCTTGTACCGATGACACGCCTACTTTATGCACATTCAGACTTTTAAAGTGTTGAATCAAACCCAGCAACAAATCGGCAGGAGATTGCAAATGCAATTCTGCTTCATGTTCGATGATGCGGTCTTGTTCTGTGACCCAATATTTCAGGCGGGTGTTACCAATATCTAGCCATAAATTTTTCATGAAGATGACTCGGCATGATCGATAGGGCGTAAACGTCCCTGATAAAAAACTTCAAGCCCTTGTGCCGTTTCAATTTGCACTGCGCCATCATCCTGAATGCCTAAAAAAGTACCCTGACAAGTACCTTTAAAATGTTCAAATTCAACTTGTTGTTGCATAAATACGGCATGATGATTGAAGCGAGATGCCAAATTATAGCAATCGTGATTAAACCAGTCGCAGGCTTGTTGAATGGCAAGATAAAGCTCTGCGATCAGGCGCACACGATCAATAGATACCAAACCCAGTTCGGTTAAAGATGTGGTTTTTTGATCAATAACTGCTGAGCTGACAGGTGCAAGATTAAGCCCAACCCCAACAATGACTTGCTGTGCAGAAATTGGCTCAATTAAGATGCCGCCCCATTTGCCTTGCGGGCTGTATAAGTCATTTGGCCATTTTACTTGTAGATTCAGCGCCTGTAGACTCGGCATTTGCAAGATATTTAACGCAATTTCTAAAGCCAAACGCCCATTTACAGGTGTTCGTAAATTTAGCAATGTGCTTAAATAGATGTTCCCTTCGGGTGATACCCATTGCCGTTGACGTTGTCCTCGACCATGCGTTTGTCTGGTACTGCATACCAAGACACTCTGCACACCTTTTTGTGCAATTTCCCGTACATCATCATTGGTGGAAGTGGTAATCGGCTTCAGGATGAGTACTTCTGGAAGCTGTCCTGCTTCTGTGAGTTGTTGTTGCAGTTGTCGGGTTTCTACATCCATACGAATTTACAAATAGTGGAATATATTTATGGAGTTAATCATATATTTATTGATTGGTGCAATTGCTGGATTTGCAGCAGGGCTGTTTGGCGTGGGCGGCGGCTTAATTATTGTGCCAATTTTATATATTGTGTTCACTCAACTCAATTATGACCCATCGGTGTTAATGCACATGGCGGTGGGGACATCATTGGCAACCATTATTGTAACTTCGATCAGCTCGGTTACGGCACACCATAAAAAAGGTGCGGTGATGTGGCCTGTATTTCGTAATCTTGCGCCTGGTTTAATTGTGGGTGCATTTGTTGGTGCAGGTATTGCCGATTTCCTTTCGGGGCAAGGCTTACAATTATTAATTGGCGGTTTTGCACTGTGGGTGGCTTTTAAGATGTTTAGAGGCGCAAATATTGCGGTTGATCCTTCACATCATTTGCCTTCAACTGCAAAGCAAGTCATGGCGGGCGGTGGGATTGGCATTGCCTCTGCAATTTTTGGGATTGGCGGTGGCAGTTTAACAGTGCCGTACTTAAACCGTTACGGCGTGGTCATGCAAAAAGCGGTAGCAACCTCAGCCGCTTGTGGTTTGCCAATTGCGGTGGCGGGCGCATTAGGCTTTATGTGGTTTGGTAAGCAAGCCGAAGTTGCAGTACCCAATACCATTGGTTATATCCACATTTATGCATTTATAGGCATTAGTGTGATGAGCTTTATTACTGCCAAAGTTGGTGCGAAAGTGGCACATTTGTTATCGCCAGCGATGTTGAAAAAATGTTTTGCCTGCTTGCTGACCACCGTTGGCTGTTATTTTGTATATCAGGGTATGCGAGTATTTTTCTAAGTTGAGTCGCTATTTTCTTTGTTTTAAGCCATGTAAAATTGGCTCTAGCGCCATGAAATTGTCGGACAATGTCATGGCGTTGTGATCTGTTTCGCAGTAAAAAGAAAGATGCTTGTATCGGAGCTATGCTTGCAGTCGAAGGATGATCCTGAGATGTCTTAAATGAGAGTAGCTCCGAATTTTCATCACTGCATCTTATAAAAACAAGATAGGAACAGTATGCAACAACAAGAATCAGAAAGTTTATCGGAACAAATTGCCCGACACATCGCAGAACAGATTATTAGCGGTGATTTGGTTGAAGGTGAGCGTATTCAGGAATTGCGCATCGCCAAAGAACTGGACGTGAGTCGTGGTTCGGTACGTGAAGCGCTGTTGTTATTGCAACGTACTCATCTGATTGAAATTTTTCCACGTCGTGGTGCAATTGTGTCGGAAATGTCGGCACAGCAAGTCCGAGCTTTGTTTGACAGCAGCAGTTTGTTATTGGGTTATATTGTGCAGCGTATTGCGGACACGTGGCGAATGCATGAAGCCGAAGCCTTACAACAACTTTTGCTGCAACTGGCAGAGCAATGTCGCTTGGGCAATACTGAAAAGTTTTATGATTTAATTTTTCAATATCTGGCACGGCAGCCTGATATGGTGGGAAATTTATATTTAATGAAGTTCTATCAAGAGTTATTGCCATCGTTAAGACGCAGTTACTTTTTGACCTTAAATACTTCGCGTCGGGAGTTACAAGAATCTTTTGAATTATTTAAACTGGTGAGTGATGCAATTTTAAGCAGAAAATCACAACAAGCCACTTTATTTATGGAAGATTTTTGCCGACACTTGCGCAACTTGGTGTTGGAATCTCTGACCCGTATGAAACAGATCGAGCTTGCATGGGCAAGACGTTCACGCCGTTAATTGGGACATTATGCGTTTAAGCAGTTTAAAACTTTCTGGCTTCAAATCTTTTGCCGACAGTACGACCTTACATTTTAAAGCCAACCGTACCGCTGTGGTGGGGCCGAATGGTTGTGGTAAATCCAATGTGATTGACGCCATTCGTTGGGTGATGGGCGAATCTAGTGCGCGCCAGTTGCGTGGCGGCAGTATGCAGGATGTAATTTTCACAGGAACTGCCAAACGCAAACCTGTAGGTGTAGCCAGTGTTGAACTGCGTTTTGACAATACCTATGGCAAATTGGGCGGTGCTTATAACGCCTATAATGAACTGTCGGTACGTCGGCAGGTCAACCGTGATGGTAAGTCTGAATATTTTTTAAATGGAACCAAGTGTCGTCGTCGTGACATCACCGATATTTTTCTGGGTACAGGTTTAGGCCCGCGTTCTTATGCAATTATTGAACAGGGCATGATTAATCGTTTGGTTGATGCTAAACCTGAAGAAATGCGGGTGTTTATTGAAGAAGCGGCAGGCGTGTCACGTTATCAGGCGCGTCGTCGTGAAACCATGCTGCATTTGGATCACACCACGCAGAACTTGGCGCGTTTGGAAGATATTGCTTCAGAACTAAAATCGCAATTAAAAACCTTAAAACGTCAGTCAGAAACAGCAATTCAATACAAAGCGCTTGAGAGCGAAATTCGCACCATTAAAGTCGAAGTGTTGTCTTTTCAGTGTGAACAAAGTGCACGTTTACAGCAAGAATATACCCTGAGTATGAATGAGTTAGGGGAAAGTTTTAAATTGGTGCGCTCTGAGCTGACCACTTTGGAACATGACTTAACTGCGACCAGTGAGTTGTTTCAGCGTTTGATTCAGCAATCGACACCGCTACAGCAAGAATGGCAACAGGCAGAAAAGAAACTGGCTGAACTCAAAATGACACTGGAACAAAAACAAAGTCTGTTTCAGCAAAATACTGCAACCTTATCGCAGTTAGAACAACAAAAAGCACAAACCAAAGAGCGTTTGCAGTTAATTGAATTGCAGCTAGAGACTTTGTCCGATCAACAAGATGAACAGCAGCGTAATGTGCAGCAGCAAGATCAGTTAGCGCAGCAACATCAACAGCAGTTGCAGGATTTAAAAGCCCAGCAAAGTGGTCAAACCGAGCAGTATGCACAAATCAAGGCACAAGTAGAGCAACAACAACAAAAACATGTGCAAATGCAGGCACAAAGTGAGCAGCTTGCCAAAAACATCAGCCGCATTGAACAGCAAAAACAAACCTTGACTCAGCAATTTGCTCAGATTCAGCAGCAGGATGGGCAAGACAACCTGCAGCAATTACACGATGAAAAGCAGCGTTTGCAGATGGAATTGGGCGTTTCAGAACAGCGTATTCAGGAAACTACGCTGCAACTGAGTACCTTGCAGGCACAGTATCAAGCGCACCAAACCCAGTGTGCAGCGCTGAAATCCGAAATTCAGATTTTGCAGTCTGAGCAGAAAAATCTAAATCAATTGCTTATTAAGCAAAGCCCCAAAGTGGCAAACGATGTAGTGCAGTTGATGCAAGTATTACAACTTGCAGATACAGCCAAAGCACATGCCAGTTTGATTGAAAAGTTTTTATCTAAATGGCTGTCTGCACAGCTGGTCGATTTAAATAGTACCTTTCAGGACAGCTGCGCACGTCAGTTAAAAGTTAATGCTGTTATAGATCACCAAACATCGGCCATGCAATTGTCTGGCTGTGAATGTTTAAGTGACTGGATTACTGCACCACAAAGTTCTTTATGGCAACAGGTTGCGATTGCAGAAAATTTATCACAGGCTTTTGCTTTGCAAGCGCAATTGCAAGCAGGGCAATCTATTTTAAGTTTAGATGGTTATCATGTTGGCCCTGATTGGGTGATTGGGCTGTTTTATGATGAAGCCGCGCAGGCGGGGCAAGGGGCGCTCAGCCATCGGATTCGTTTGGATGAAATTGAGCAGGCGTTGACGCAGCAACTGCCACAATGTGAGCAAGCAGAACAGCAACTGCCTGAGTTACAGCAACAAGTACAACAGTTGCAGCAGCAATTACAGCAGCAACAGCAGACACTGAAACAGCAGCAACAGGCTGTGCAGGCCGTGGATGTGCAAATTGCGAAAGCTGAAAGTGCAGCGCAGGCCTTTGCTTTACAGCAACAGCAATTGCAGAATCAATTGGCACAGTTAGATGAGCAACTTGAAGAAGATGCCATGCAAAAAGATGATCTGGAAATTGATTTGCATGCTTTGGCATTTAAACTTGAGCATGCTTTGCCGCAATATAAAACTTTGCAATTTCAGGTCGAGCAGCTGAACGAGCAATTTGATACAGCACAACAATCATTTCAGCAGCAGCAACAAGAGCTAGAGTTACTGCGTCGTCAAGCAGTGCAAACCCAGCAGCAGACTGAATTATTGGAAAAAGATGCCACCTTTTTAAAAGCACAATATCAACAGATTGTAGCGCAAATGGAACAAGCCAAAAAGTTTGTTGATCCAGTCCAACTAGAATTACCTGCGCTGGAAACTCAGTTTTCTGAGCAACAGCAACAGACTGAAAAACTGCAAAAAACTTGGTTGGAATGGCAAGTAGAATTGAACAGTGTGCAGTCCAAACAGCAGCAATTGACCGAACAGCGCCAGCAACAGCAGCAGCAAGATGAGCAGCTACGTGCACAGCTTGAAGAAAAGCGTTTGGCGTGGCAGTCGGCCAAGTCGGACTATCAGCATTATTCTGAACAGTTAAAAGATTTAAACAGTGAAATCATTACCGGTTTACAGATAGATGTCACCGCACATCAGCAGAAACTGGCGAAAGCGCAGCAGCAGTTTGATAAATTGGGTGCAGTCAATTTGGCAGCATCGGAAGAATATGAAGAAGTTTCCACACGTTTTGCGGAACTGAGCCATCAAATTGAAGATTTGGAAAATACTGTATCGCAGTTGCAGGCGGCCATGAAAAGTATTGATCAAGAAACTCGTAAATTGTTTATGAGTACTTTTGATCAGATCAATGCCGAATTGCAGGACCTGTTTCCAAAAGTCTTTAATGGCGGTGAAGCGAGTCTGAGTTTGGAAGATGATTGGCAGTCTGGGGTAAAATTAATGGCACGTCCACCTGGCAAGCGCAACAGCTCCTTAGCTTTACTTTCTGGTGGTGAAAAAGCACTGACTGCGTTGGCATTGGTTTTTGCAATTTTCCGTTTAAATCCAGCGCCATTTTGTGTACTCGATGAAGTTGATGCACCGCTAGATGATGCCAACGTAGGACGTTTTTGTAATTTAGTAAAAGAACTTTCTGAACAAGTCCAATTCATTTACATTACACATAATAAACTTGCTATGACGATGGCAACCGACCTCTTAGGTGTTACCATGCTTGAACCGGGAACCTCAAAATTAGTAACCGTAAATTTAGAAGAAGCCGCAGAATACGGCCTAGTCGCGGAGGCATAATATGGAAATCACCACAATCGTTGGAATTGTCATCGCTATTATTATCATGGCGTTTGGTTTAAAAATGATTCTGAAAAAACCAGCAGATTCAGCGCCGTCATTGGACTCTGAATTGCAGTTTAATGCAGATAGTCAAAAACCAATTATTCCACGGCATGTACGTGATCAATTGCAGAGCGACGCCACTCCAGTTCGGGTAGAGCCGACTTTGACTGCAGATGCCGTTCATGAACCCCCAGTTTCTGCCAAGACTGAACCACAGGCATTTTCTGATGATACTGCAGATAAAAGTACTGAAGCGACTCAATCTACGGCAAATCTACAGACCGATGTGTCAGCTCAAGATGCCTCTGAAACGACTGCTCAGGTAACGACTGAAACAGCGCCAGTAACTGCCGATGTCGCTGAGCCAAGCACTGCAACAGTATCGACCACATCTAACACGACCGAATATTCATTGTCAGATGAAATTCAACAGGTCATTGCAGAAACTGAGCCAAACACCAGTGAACAGGCCAAAACATCAAATGAATACAGCCTGAATCAACACATTGAAACTGCGGAAATTTCAGAATTTAACGAAGAAAGCAGCATTTTAGATTCGCACTTGCATGAACAAAAAATCATGGATGAAGAAAGTGCTTTGGCCACAGCGGAATCTTTTATTGCGCTGAATGTATTCCCAGAGCGTCGCATACTTTCGGGTGATAAGGCCTTAAAAGTATTGATGAAATACGGTTTGCGTTTTGGTGAAATGTCATGTTTCCATCGTTATAACGAAGATGGCACTAAGCTATTATTTTCTGTGCTACAAATTAATGATGAAGGCGCAGATGGCTTTGATTTAGAAACGCTATCGACTGAACAGGTTAAAGGTTTGGCATTTTTCCTCGCTTTACCGCATAG
Source organism: Acinetobacter sp. SwsAc5 (assembly GCF_013391485.1). Lineage (NCBI taxonomy): Bacteria > Pseudomonadati > Pseudomonadota > Gammaproteobacteria > Moraxellales > Moraxellaceae > Acinetobacter > Acinetobacter sp. SwsAc5. The sequence continues at coordinate 18,121 of NZ_JACAXD010000015.1, read as the reverse complement.
CGATGTGCAAAATGCTTTTGACACCATGGTTAGTATTTCGGGACTGATTGCGCGTGAAATTGATGGTACGGTCTATGACCAAAACCATTTGGAATTTACCCCACAATTACGTGAGCACTGGCGTCATCAAGCGATTGATTATCGTGCTGGTCAGGCAAGTCATGCCTAGAATTGCGATCTCGTACTGGGTATAAGCTACGTCAAGTGTTTGGCAATTGAACTGAGTGCAGTAGGATAAATTGCAACTTTGCAGCCGCATTTTTATAATGTGCGCAGCAATACAAGCTGTAGCATGCGCTACATAGAAAAAATTGAAGGGCGGAACAAGACCGCCCTTTTTTATGGTGGAAAATATGTCTGTAGATTTAACCGTCGTGGCGCAAATGCGTCAATTGATTCAACTGCTTGCCAAGCACAATCATGCCTATTATGTGATGGATCAACCGACAATTGCAGACAGTGAATATGATCAGCTTTTCCATCAACTAAAAGCGTTGGAACAACAGTATCCAGATTTAGTTCAACCCGATACACCGACCAATAAAGTCGGTGGCACACCTTTGGCAAAGTTCACCACGGTTACACATGCTGTGCCAATGTTGTCTTTAGGCAATGTGTTTAATCAGGAAGAATTATTTGCCTTTGCAAGACGTGTCGAAGAGCGTTTGCCCAACCAAAATATTGAATACGATGTCGAACTCAAATTTGATGGTTTGGCGATTTCACTTTGGTATGAGCATGGGGTATTGGTGCGTGGTGTGACCCGTGGTGATGGCGAAACAGGAGAAGATATTACCCACAACGTCAAAACCATCCGTAATTTGCCTAAAGTCTTGAGTGCGGATACAACTACCATTCCTGAATTTTTGGAAGTGCGTGGCGAAGTGCTGATGCCAAAACTTGGTTTTGAAAAACTCAATGCGGCCAATACAGCCAAAGGTGAAAAAACCTTTGCCAATCCACGCAATGCAGCAGCAGGCAGTTTGCGTCAGTTAGACCCGAATATTGCGGCTTCACGTCCTTTAGCATTCTATGCTTATGGCATTGCGCAATGTGTGCCGCCTCATGGACAAAGCACCATGTCCGACAGTTTGGCATGGTTGGGGCAGTTTGGTTTTGAAATTGGCGAACGTCATTTTGTCTGCAAGAGCATTCAAGATGTTCAGGCGGCCTATGAGCAAATTAACCTTGAACGCCCGAATTTAAGCGTTGAAATTGATGGCATGGTGGTCAAGGTCAATGACTTGAAACAGCAACAGCAATTGGGCTTTTTAAGTCGTGAACCACGTTGGGCAACTGCTTATAAATTCCCTGCCGTGGCGGCTTTAACCACCATTGAAAATATTGACTGGCAAGTAGGTCGTACAGGTACGCTAACCCCTGTAGCACGTTTAAACCCCGTTGCGGTAGGTGGTGTGACGGTATCCAATGTTACTTTGCATAATATTGGTGAAATTCACCGTTTGGATGTGCGTTTAGGCGATACGGTCAGTGTTTACCGTAGTGGTGATGTGATTCCCAAAGTTGAAAAAGTCTGGCCTGAATTTCGCCTTGCCGATGCGCAAGAAGTGCATTTACCTGAACAATGCCCTGTGTGTGATTCGCCTGTGGTGATGCCTGAAGGTGAGGCTTTGGCGCGTTGTTCAGGCGGTTTGTATTGTGCGGCACAGCGTATTGAAGCGATTCGTCATTTTGTGTCACGTAAAGCCATGGATATTGAAGGTTTGGGTGATCGTTGGGTGGAGTCATTACTGCATCTGAACTTGCTACAAAATGTGGCTGATATTTATCATTTACACGAACACCGCGACACTTTGCTCGGCATTGAAAAAATGGGTGAGAAGTCGGTTCAAAACTTGATTGACTCGATTGAAAACAGCAAAAAAACTACTTTGGCTGCGTTTATTTATGCCTTGGGAATTCGTGGTGTGGGCGAAACCACCGCGCGGATGCTTGCCAATACTTTTCAGACTTTAGAGGCTTTGCGTGAAGCTGATTTAGAAGCGTTAAAGAAAACTCCAGATGTGGGAGATATTACGGCAGAATGGATTTTGGACTTTTTCCAAGCGCCGCATAATTTAGAAGTGTTGGATCGTTTATTAGCTGCAGGCATTCATTGGGATGCTCCGATTGCACCGACACGTCAGCCTTTGAATGGTGAAAGTTGGGTGATTACAGGGACGTTGAGCCAAGTGGGACGCGATGAAGCGACTCAGTTGTTGCAGGCTTTGGGTGCACGGGTGAGTGGTAGTGTTTCGGGTAAAACCAAATGTGTCGTGGCGGGTGAGAAAGCTGGCTCAAAGCTGGAAAAAGCCGAGAAGTTGGGTGTGCAGGTCATGAATGAAGCTGAGTTTATTCAGCTGATGCAGGAATATGGTGTGCTTGAATAAGCATCATCCTACATTTTATCCACTAATAGGTACAAAGGCACTTCAACGATGAAGTGCCTTGGTTTTTACTGAGAGAAGTCGAAGGTTTAACGTTTCTTCACAATGCCATCATCAATGAGTTGCTGAAAATGTTCGACTAGACTGGTTTCAATATTGCGGTAGTGCATACCCAATTCATGCTGACTTTTTTCCGCATTAAAATAAATTGGGTAGCCCATATTCAGTTCCACAAATTTACGGGAAAAACCAAGTAGAGGGCCAAAGGCTTTAAAGGCAAATTTAGGTAACTGATTGCGTGGGAAAGGGTATTTACGTCCAAAGTGCTGCGCTAAAATTTTGCCCATTTCCAATAAGCTGAGTGTGCCACCGCTAATAATATAGCGACCTTCAGCAGCAGGGTTGAATGCGGCCTGAATGTGAGCATCGGCAACATCACGCACATCGACAATGCCATTCCACATAGCAGGGACACCTGCCAAGGTCATACCGTTGGCAAACTGCAATAACACTTCCACGCTGCCCGATTGGGTGTTTTTGGTCAACGATGGGCCAAGCACCAAAGCAGGGTTGATACAGACCAAATCCCAGCGGTTTTGTGCCTTTGCCATTTCCCAAGCTTTGCGTTCAGCTGCCACTTTTGAATAAGGATAAGGCTGATGCTCAGTGCTGCTGCTAGTATTCCAGTGACTTTCATCAAAGCGATTATTGGCCGTATTTAAAATATCAATCGCATCGCCATAGGTTGCAGCAATACTTGAAGTCACCACTACACGCTTTACCGATGCAGTACGATTAACGCTGTTTAACACATTTTCAGTGCCAATTACGGCAGGCTCAATAATGTCTTTGATGGCATCTTTATAATTGGTGACCACAAAAGGCGAGGCCATGTGCAGCACGATTTCACAACCTTGCATGGCGGGATCAAAAGCACCTTCTTCAAGTAAGTTGGCTTGGAATAATTGTAAGTTGCCTGTGCTTTTTGCCGCGATATCAGTCAGATGTTGAAAACTGTGGGTTTTTTTCAGATCACGCACCGTCGCGTGTACGGTATGTCCTTGTTCAAGCAGGTTTTTAATGACCCAACTGGCAATATAGCCTGTTGCGCCTGTGACTAAAATGGGTGCAGATGTATTTAGATTTGTCATTATTTTAAGAAAGTGATGGAACTCGTGACTATCATAAAGCAGCTGGGTTTTAAAATCCGCTTTTTAGGCGTTTTTTACGATACTTGAGCGTCAAAGTATGGTTTCTTTCAATATTTACAAAATGATGCAAAATCATTGTATTGTCATTTTTAAAGCTAAGTTTTGCCAAGCAGTTGTTTTATATATGGGAATTTTTAAGTTATATTGCAAATGCGTATGTTTCTCATTTTAATTTTATAAAAATCATGGGTTTACAATAATTAACTTTTGCAATTTTGCCTGAATGTGTCCATAATGACTGGATTAAGAAAGGGAGTACAGCAAATGCGTGGCAATCCAGAAGTCGTAGACTATTTAAATATGTTGATTGGTGGCGAACTGGCTGCTCGCGATCAATACCTGATTCATTCGCGTATGTATGAAGATTGGGGTTTAAGCAAAATTTTTGAGCGCATTGACCATGAAATGCAGGAAGAAGCGCAGCATGCCGATGCTTTAATTCGTCGTGTATTGTTCCTTGAAGGCACTCCAAATATGCAGCGCGATGACATCGACGTGGGTGAAGATGTGGTGTCTTGCTTAAAAGCCGATTTAAAACTGGAATACGAAGTACGTGAAAAATTGGCGCAAGGCGTAAAATTGTGTGAAGAAAAAGGCGATTATGTCAGCCGTGATATGTTGCGTCAGCAAATGACCGACACAGAAGAAGATCATACGTACTGGTTGGAAAAACAATTACATTTAATTGAATTGATTGGTTTACAAAACTACATTCAATCGCAAATGTAATCTGATCAAAGCAAAATAGACCAAAACCCGATTTATGATAAGTCGGGTTTTTTTATAGATCGGTTTTTATAGATTGGCTTTTTTATATCAATTGGTTTTTTTAAGGATGTATCTTGGTGCTTTGCAGATGTCGATTGAGCCGATTCAGTATTATACTGAGGTGATTTTCTAACTTGAGAGCAAGCCACGTGCAACAACAGATTTTATTGATTACAGGCTGGGGCGGTGGTACTGCACTCTTAAATCCGTTACAGCAAGCCTTAACTGCACAAGGTTTTCGGGTTGAGCTCATCAATATTTTTAACGCTACTGATGCTCAAGTCATGCAGCAACAGGTTGAATTTGCACGTCAGTTTGATGTAATTATGGGCTGGTCACTGGGTGGGCAATTGGCAACGCTACTGGTCGATGCGATTGCCAGCCAATATGCAGGATATAAAACCTTAATTACCATTGCATCCAATCCGTGTTTTGTTGCACAAGCCGATTGGGATACCGCTATGCCACAAGCCACGTTTGCCCAGTTTAAACAATCTTTTGCACAAGACCCAATTCTGACCCTAAAGCGTTTTGGTTTTATGGTGTGTCAGGGTGTCACTAGTAGTAAAACCGACCTATTACAATTACAAAGTTTGGTTCAGCCACAGCCGCAATCTTTGCTTCAACAGGGTTTAAATTTATTGGAAAACTTAAACTTGGTGACTAAGCTTAAAAATTATACAGGTCTGCAGTATCATCTTTTTGCCGAGCAGGATGTTTTAGTTGATTGCAAAGTTGCAGCTAAACTGCAAAATTTAGCTGCAAAGTTTTTAAGCGTAGATGTTTTGCAAGGCTCGCATGGGCTGCCATTGTTCCATGCCGATGAGTTGACTAGCAAAATCTGCCAATATTTACAGAAAAACCTGCCAACAGATCCATAAGTGACAAATCTCGCAATTTATTTTATCTGTAGACAGGTTTAAGATTTAGCACATCAAGTTTTTTACAAGATCAAGGATGATGGTGGGATGACAGAACTGATGGATTTGGCTTTTGATCGTGAACATCTTTGGCATCCTTACACCTCTATGACTCAGCCTTTAACAACCTTTAAGGTTAAGCGGGCGTTTGGCAGCACTATTGAGCTTGAAGATTGTCGCCAGTTGATTGACGGCATGTCATCGTGGTGGTGCGCGATTCATGGTTATAACCATCCTGAGCTGAACCGTGCTGTGACTGAGCAACTCGACAGTATGGCGCATATCATGTTTGGTGGATTGACCCATCGTCCTGCTATTGAGTTAGGGCGTTTGTTGCTCGAAATTACCCCACCGAGTTTAGATAAAATTTTTTATGCAGATTCAGGCTCCGTCGCCGTTGAAGTGGCGCTGAAAATGGCGGTGCAATACTGGACTGCACAAGGCAAAACTGAAAAAACCAATTTTATTACCACCCGTTCTGGCTATCATGGCGATACATGGAATGCCATGTCGGTTTGTGATCCTGTTACAGGGATGCATCAGGTTTTTGGCTCAAGTTTGGCGCGTCGTTATTTTGTATCTGCACCACAAACAGGTTTTGACCAAGAGTGGAATCCTGCCGATATTGCAGAATTGGCACAAAGTTTGGCCGAGCATCATCAACAGATTGCCGCCATGATTATTGAGCCGATTGTGCAAGGTGCAGGCGGCATGCGCTTTTATCATCCTGAATATTTGCGTCAAGCCAAATTGCTCTGTGAACAATATGATGTGTTGTTAATTTTTGATGAAATTGCCACAGGTTTTGGGCGTACAGGCAAGTTGTTTGCATGGGAACATGCACAGGTCGAACCCGATATTATGTGTATCGGCAAAGGGCTGACAGGCGGTTATATGACCTTGTCTGCCACATTAACTACGAAGCATGTTGCAGAAACGATTTCGCAAGGTGAGGCAGGTGTGTTTATGCATGGTCCGACCTTTATGGCAAATCCACTGGCCTGCGCGGTTGCAGTAAAAAGTACCCAATTATTATTAGAACAAGACTGGCAAGCCAATATTCAACGTATACAACAGCAACTTGAACAGCATTTAACACCATTGGCTAATTTGGCATGGGTGCAGGATGTGCGAGTTTTAGGTGCAATTGGTGTGGTAGAACTTAAACATGCTGTCGATATGCAAAGCCTGCAACAAGAATTTGTGCAACGTGGTATTTGGGTACGTCCTTTTGGTAAATTGGTCTATGTGATGCCGCCGTATGTGATTACAGCAGCAGAACTAAATACTTTATTGCAGCAATTGGCTGAGGTGGTGACAGGTATGCAAGGAGCGAGCGCATGAGTTTACTCGATCACTATGCAGAACAGCTTGATCAGCTTCGCCAACAGGGTAATTTTCGTCAGTTTCGCAGCAATCAACAGCAAGGTAAAACGATTGAAATTCAGCAACAGCAGATGCTGAATTTATCTTCCAATGATTATTTGGGTTTAGCCTCTGATTTGCGCTTACGTGAACAGTTTTTTGATGAAACACCGAATGCACAGCGTTTAATGAGTGCATCTTCATCACGTTTACTGACTGGAAATTTCCCTGCCTATGAACAGCTTGAAGCCACATTAACGCAATTATTTCATGGGCGAGCTGCCTTGCTGTTTAATAGCGGCTATCACATGAATATTGGTATTTTACCTGCATTGGCAGATGCGAAAACCCTAATTTTGGCCGATAAACTGGTACATGCCAGCATGATTGACGGCATTCGTTTGTCATCTGCCAAATATTTGCGTTATCGGCATAATGATTTGGCACATTTGCAGCAATTGCTGATGCAATATCATGCTGATGATAATTATGAACGCATTATTGTGGTGACTGAATCCATTTTTAGTATGGATGGTGATGAAACTGATTTAGCCGCATTGGTCGCGCTGAAACAGCAGTTTGCCAAAGTTATGTTATATGTCGATGAAGCACATGCGATTGGTGTGCGTGGGCAGCAAGGTTTGGGCTGTGCCGAACTATATGACGTGATTGATGCCATTGATTTTCTGGTCGGGACGTTTGGTAAAGCTGTTGCTTCAGTTGGGGGATATTTGATCTGTGATCCGATTATCCGCGATTACCTGATTAATCGAATGCGCCCGCTAATTTTTAGTACCGCACAGCCACCTATTTGTATGGCGTGGACGCAGTTTATGCTGAATCAGATTGTGCACATGCAGGCACAGCGTCAGCATTTGGCGGCCTTGAGCCAATCTATACAGCAGGGGATTCAGGCCAAAGGTTTTGCTTGCCCATCAACTTCGCAAATTGTACCTGTGATTATTGGCGACTCTACTGCAACTGTAAGCAAAGCCCGACAGTTACAGACTGCAGGTTTTTATGTGATGCCTGTACGTCCACCGACTGTGCCGCAAGGCAGTTCAAGACTGCGGATTTGTTTAAATACGCAATTTGAAACGGCAGATTTAACACAGTTACTGGATTTGCTTTGAGTGTGCGTATGCGTATAGATAAGGCACAAGTGGCACAGCGTTTTGCCCGCGCTCATCAGAGTTATAAAACGCATGCCGTGGTACAGCAGCAAATTTGTCAGCAGTTAATGGCAAAAATGCAGCAATATATTGTGCAGCAAAAGTTGTCAGATCAACCTCAGCCTTGCTTTGAAAACGTCTTGGAAATCGGCTGTGGTTCAGGGAATTTAACCGACTTGCTACTGCGTGAATTTCAAATTCAACAGCTGACTTTAAATGATTTATATGCCGAAGTGTTGCATGCGTATCTGCATCATCCTCAAACAACTAGTACGCAAATTCATGGCTTAATTGGCGATATAGAACAGCTCGATTTTCCGCAGTCTTTGGATTTAATTTGTTCGAGTTCGGCTTTGCAATGGGTGGAAGATTTTGGAGCATTATTGCGCAAGGCGAATCAAGCGTTAAAGCCGCAAGGGTATTTGTGCTTTTCGACGTTTGGCCCTCAAAACTTGACTGAAATTAAGCAATTAACAGGTCAAGGCTTACATTATTTGAGTATGGATGCGTTACAACAACAGCTTAAACAGCAGGGCTTTGAAGTATTACACTGTTCAGAGCAGCTTAAATCATTAAGTTTTGAACATCCCAAACAGATTTTGCAGCATTTAAAAGCCACAGGTGTCACGGGTACAGCACAAGGGCAGCGTTGGAACAAAACGACTTTAACCGAATTTTATCGGGGCTATGAACAGTTTAGTCAGCAGCATAGCTCACAGCAAAAAAGTTATACGCTCACGTATCATCCTATTTATTGTCTTGCACGGAGAATGCCATGACAGCTCAAGTCTATTTTGTGAGTGGTATTGATACAGGGATTGGCAAAACCTATGCCACGGGTTATTTAGCCAAGACCATGAATGAACAGGGTATTCAGACCATTACCCAAAAACTGATTCAAACGGGCAATCAAGACGTTTCAGAAGATATTGAGCAGCATCGTAAAATTATGGGCAGTGAATGGTTGCCTGAAGATGATGACAAACTCACCATGCCTGAAATTTTTAGCTATCCTGCTTCACCGCATTTGGCTACACAAATTGATGGTCGTGAGATTGACTTTGCTAAAATTGAGGCTGCGACTGCGCAACTGGCAGCAAAGTATGATGCAGTATTATTAGAAGGTGCGGGTGGACTCATGGTGCCGCTGACCACAGACCTACTCACCATCGACTATATTGAGCAAAAACAATATCCTGTTATTTTGGTGAGTTCTGGGCGTTTGGGCAGTATTAACCACACTTTGCTCAGTTTGGAAGCTTTAAAAACACGTGGTTTGAATTTACATGCATTGGCATATAATTTGAACGATGAATCACAAGACCCTTTAATTTCGCAGGATACTGCCAAATATTTAAAAAATTATTTGTCAAAAAGCTTTCCAAAAGCACAGTGGATTGAAATTCCTGTATTGCCAAATATTTAATTTTTATTATTTTTTGTCCAACCAATTTGCCCAATAAAAAAGCCACACATGAACGTGTGGCTTTTTATCAATTTGGCGTATTTCAGCTTTTAGAATTTTTTAAAGCTTTTATTGCCAAACGGTTTGCGTGGTGCATTTTCGTCACGACGTTCACGGTTGCCGTAGCTGTTGCCATCCTGACGTGGTTCACGGTTGCTGTAGCTGTTACCATCCTGACGTGGTTCGCGGTTGCCATAGCTGTTACCGTCTTGGCGACGCTCACGGTTGCCATAGCTATTGCCGTCTTGGCGACGTTCGCGGTTGCCATAGCTGTTACCATCTTGACGACGCTCACGGTTGCCGTAACTGTTACCGTCTTGGCGTGGTTCGCGGTTGCCGTAACTGTTACCGTCCTGACGACGTTCACGCGGTGCAAAACCTGTGTTTTGTGCAGCTTCTTCGGTGTCACGACGTTGCTGACGCAAGAAACCACCACGACGTGCTGCCAACGGTTTTTCCTGCATACGCTCATTGCGACGTTTTGCCATGCCGTACAAACCTGTGCCTTGACGTGGTTTTAACTCAACCGCTTTGGCAAGGTTATCGATGTCATTTTTATCCAATTCCATCCAGCGACCTGTACGTAATTCACGCGGTAAAATTACCGTGCCGTAACGGGTACGCAATAGACGGCTGACTTTCAGACCTTGTGATTCAAAAATACGACGAACTTCGCGGTTACGACCTTCTTTTACCACCACTTGATACCAGCGGTTAATACCATCACCGCCAATTTCAGAGAAAGATTCAAACTTGGCAGGGCCATCATCTAGCACTACGCCGCGCAGCATGTTGTTTTTCAGTTGTGGTGTCACTTCACCCATCACACGAACTGCATATTCACGTTCAATTTCGTTCGATGGGTGCATTAAACGGTTGGCTAATTCACCATCGTTGGTGAATAGCAATAAACCTGTCGAGTTAATGTCCAGACGACCAACCATTACCCAACGATCATTGGCAATTGCAGGCAGGTTATCAAATACAGTTGGGCGCTGTTCTGGGTCGTTGCGTGAGCAAATTTCGCCTTCTGGTTTGTAGTAAATCAGAACACGACGACGAATTTCATCTTCAATTTGGAACTGAACTTTACGACCATCGATGCGAAGCTCATCACCTGGTTCGATACGTTCACCCACTTGGGCAACTTGGCCGTTGACACTCACACGACCAGCGGCAATGACTTCTTCCATATAACGGCGAGAACCCAAGCCTACTCGTGCGAGTACCTTTTGCAACTTTTCACTCATGACAGCATAACCTTAGAAATGATCATCAACAGTTTACCTATTCAAGACACAGACGCAGATGCATCGAGTGCCATGAAAGCTTCCTTGGCATCCTGTAGGGGAGGCAATTGACTTAAGGAATTCAAGCCAAACGCATTTAAAAATTGAGGCGTTGTAACCAACAACGCAGGTCTTCCTGGGAGTTCTCGGAAACCTGATTCTTTAATCCAGTTCCAATCAAACAATGTACGTAAAATTTGACTATTGTTTGATACTCCGCGAATTTGTTCAATATCTGCACGGGTCACAGGTTGGTGGTAGGCAATCACAGCCAGTATTTCTAGCAGTGAGGGTGAAAGTCGGGTCGGACGTTCAGGCCATACCTGTGTAATAATTGTACGATACTTTGCCCGCACCTGAAAACGGAAACCTTGTGCGGTTTCGATCAGTTCAATCGAGCGACCATGTTGTAACATGGCCAATTGTTGTAAAAACTGGCGCAATTGCGCTTTGCTGTACTTATCTTGAAACGCTTCTTTCAGACGTGCTAAAGACACAGCACTGTCACTGGCAAAAATAATTGCTTCGAGTTGCATCAGTACTTCATGCTGTTGTTCGCCTTCAGACAAGCTTGAAATTATTGGTTCTGGATTCATGTCTGCGCCCCTTGAATGCTCAATGGTGCTTCAATACCGCTGCTGATAATGCACACTTTTTGCTGGCGGGTCAGTTCTAAAATCGCCATAAAGGTCACCACCATGCCCATGCGTCCCTGACTTGGTTTAAGCAACGCGTCAAAACTTAGTACTTCACCCGATGCGAGTTTGGCTTCAATAAATGCAATCCGTTCTTCAAGTAAAACAGGTTCTTGCAAAATTTGATGGGTGACAGGTTCAGGACGATTAAAAATGCAGAACAAGGCATCACGTAATTGATCGGCTGCATAGCCGACATTATTGACTGCGGTATGCCCTAAGCTAACATTGGTAGCAAAAGTATCGCGTTCTAAAACAGGCATTTGCCCCAAGCGTTCAGCTGCTTGTTTGACTCTTAAATAGGTTTCTAAACGGTCAATCAGCTCTTGTTTTGGGTCTTTTTCAATGCTGCTGATACTGGCAGGTTTAGGCAACAATAGGCGGGATTTTAAATCGGCCAGTAATGCCGCCATCACCATATAATCGGCAGTCAGTTCAATATTTAGCGATTTCATGGCATCCATATACGACAAATATTGCGATGCAATCGGGGCAATATCTAACTGAAGTAAATCGAAGCCATTTTTTTGAATCAGGTAAATTAAAAAGTCGAGTGGTCCTTCGAAATGCTCTAACAGAATTTCAAATGCTGCAGGAGGAATATACAAATCCTCAGGAATCGACTCTTGCCACTCATCTAACACACGAATGTGTTGGGCAGGTTCCATCGCATTGTGGAGGGATTGATTCATTACAGTGTTGGGCCACGCGAATTTTCAAAAGCATGCAAATGCTATTTCCGCTTCAGATAAGAAGGAGATGGAGAAATAGCTCAGAATTAATAGCGGCTAGTCTAAAGGATATCGTGATTGAAATAAATCTGTTCTACGACCAAATATCAAAAAAAGCCTAAAATAAATCGGGATTGAGGGAGATTTAAGGCAAGTTGTAAAAATTAACTCATTCAATCTTTAAGTATTTATTTCTGTTTTATTCTGTAATGCGTATTCAATCATTGCCATGCAGCTGTCTTGTAAACACAGATTACGAGTTTGCGATTGCGCTAAAAGTGCTTTACATAGTGCTGCATCTAAAAAGTAAGTATAAGAATCGGGAGGTTCAGGTATTGTTGCTGTGAATGCAGTTTGGGAACACACGATTGCATCGGACTCTAGCGTCCACGGATGTTGCACATAAATGTGCATCTCATCCGAAAACTGCTGCAAATTTAACAATACCTGAAATAAAGTCATGGGTTTAATTCGTGCAAGTAAGGCTTTTAAACCGTAGTGCTGTCAATCGCTTTGCAGGTGGTGAATGCTTATTCAAAAGCACTCACATCTCCCACACCACGACGCACAATTTGCGGGTTGTCGCCCGATAAATCAATAATACTGGTGGTGCTGAGTGTGCCTAAGCCACCATCAATCAGTACATCAATACGTTTGTTGAGTTGTAGATCAATCTCGTATGGATCATCTAAAGGGTCTTCTTGCCCCGGTAAAATCAGGGTGCTGGTCAGTAAAGGTTCGCCTAATTCTTTAAGCAGCATGCGACAAATGGGGTTGCTTGGAATACGCAAACCAATGGTTTTTTTATTGGGATGCATCAAGCGACGCGGAACTTCACTGGTCGCAGGTAAAATAAATGTGGTGACCGCAGGCGTATTGTTTTTCAGCAGACGATACATGGCATTGTCCACTTTGGCGTAGGTGGCAATATCCGATAAATCGGCACAAATAATGGCGTATTGGTGTTTTGCGCCTAAACCACGAATTTGTGAAATGCGCTCCATCGCGTTTTTATTACCAATTTGGCAACCAATCGCATAAGCAGCATCGGTTGGATAGACCACCACATCGCCTGCGCGTATGCGTTCAACCGCTTGGCTGATTAGACGCGGCTGTGGATTTTCAGGATGTACTCTTAAATGCAACATATGAATTCCTCAGTAGCGTAAATGTGACGTTAGGCTCATTATGAAAGGGGATTGATGTCAGTTGCAATCATTGCCTTGTGCTTTATTACATTTAATCCAAATTTTTTCGTTCAAACTCTGCAATTTGTAATGTTTTGCCACCTCGGGTGCAGTAACAAATACATTCAATAAAGCGTTTTGCATCGCGTGGTAATTTGGCTTCTCCGTTAAAATAACGCTGCACTTGGGCAAAGACATTGTCTTTAAATGTGCGGCCATCTCCACCTTCACCGGTCAGGTTATCTAAAGATACACGGAATTTTCGTCCAAACGCTTGAGCAAACAGCCATTCAATGGCTTGAGGTTTAATTTCAACCTGTTCAAATAAGGCTTGTTGTTCCTGAGTACGACCATCGGGAGCATACCAATAGCCTAAGTCTGGCAGTAAACGTCGTTGTTCGCCTGCGATGCTCCAATGGCTAATTTCATGTAAAGCGCTATTAAAGAAACCATGTGCAAATTGAATACGTGCAGGCTGTGTTGCCGTGGCAGGAAAGTACTCAGGTTCAAAATCACCTTTGACCAAGTTCACATTTAGGTGGGAAAACCAGTGATTAAAGTGTAAGATGAGCCAGTCCACCTGTTCCGTTTCTGTATTGAGTTTTGCCCAGTCCGAGAGTTGCACTTGGGGGGGCGAAGTGTCAGAATTGGTGGTTGGAAGTGTGCTCACAAGTGATGAAAAATTCACTTCTGTTTGCGGCTGCAACAGATGCATGACTGTGTTACCCAAAATTGGTCTGTCTAAATAAGTACAAAATTGTATCTTAATCTTTGACAGAGTACTGATGAATTTGTAGAATTGCCGCCTTAATTATGTCAGCAAATACCTTTCCGGCACAGATTGAGCCGTTTAAATGGGCTGAACAGGGCTTTACATGGTCAGGTAACCTGCCATTGTCTCGCTTTGCTCGTATCGCCCGTGAAGCTGTTGGATCAATTGATGATCAATTGGTTAACATAGACTGTAAGCTATCAATGGATGCGTATCATCGCATTGTATGGCTAGATGGTCATATTGAAACGAGAGTTCCAATGGAATGCCAACGCTGCTTGGGTTCTGTAGAAATAGACCTCGTTTCAGATTTTCATCTAGCTCTTGTGGATGATGAGTCACTGATAGAGCGCTTGGATGAGGATGCTGATTTCATTGTATTAGGTGAAAGTGAAGCCACCACCAAAGGCGATTATGATTCGCCTGCGACGGCTAATTTACTGTCACTTATAGAAGATGAATTGTTATTGTTGTTGCCTTTATCTCCTAAGCATGACGCTTGCGAGCATAAGCATCAACCTGCCATTCAGAACATTGCTGAAGAAAAACGTGATAATCCGTTTGATGTTTTGGCAAGTTTGAAAGGTAAACTTAACTGAAAATTATGTTATAATTTCCAGTTAAGACAACTCAATTTGTTCTGATCCATTTTTTCGATCTTTGTAAGGAGCCATCATGGCCGTTCAGCAAAACCGTAAAAGTCGCTCTCGCCGTGACATGCGCCGTTCACATGACGCTTTAACCGAGAATGCATTAACTGTAGACCAAGCTACTGGTGAAACTCATCGTCGTCACCACGTAACTAAAGATGGTTTCTACCGTGGTCGTCAATTATTCGCTAAAGCAGCAGATGCTGAATAATTGGTGATGTATTAAGCGTCAAGCTTAGTAGAAAAAATGGGAGCGTAAGCTCCCTTTTTTTGTGCCCGATTTTTGTTGTATTTGGCAATTACTAAAAGCAAAATTAAGTGTTAAATTTTCGCTCCATAACTGAGCTTACATGAGAGGGTGTGGATTGTAGCTGCTAAAAACTACAATTTGCGCATCTTAATTAAAGGATTTTTTATGTCTGCTAAACGACTCGAGCAAGCAGCTCAAGCCACTAAAACTGCATTTGTCTTTCCTGGTCAAGGCTCACAAAAAGCCGGTATGTTGGCTGAGCTTGCAGAACAGTTTAGCGGTGTGCGCGAAACATTTGCAGAAGCCTCTGAAGCAATTGGCTTTGACTTATGGCACATTGCACAAAGTGGCGAAGGTTTAGACCAAACAGAATTTACTCAGCCGGTATTACTCACTGCAAGTATCGCATTATGGCGTGTGTGGTTAGAGCTGGGTGGTGTTGCACCAAAATACTTGGCAGGGCACTCATTAGGCGAATACAGCGCATTGGTTGCAGCAGGCAGCCTAAGCTTGGGCGATGCAGTCAAATTGGTGAACTTACGTGGTAAGTTAATGCAAAATGCTGTACCACAAGGGCAGGGCGCTATGGCGGCTATTTTGGGTCTTGAAGATGCCAAAGTGCTAGAGCTATGTGAACAAGTGAATGTGCAAGGTCGTGGCTCGGTAGAAGCAGCGAACTACAACGCGCAAGGCCAAGTCGTGATTGCAGGCGATAAAACTTTAGTTGAAGCTGTGATGGCGTTGGCTAAAGAAAATGGTGGCAAAGCCATTGCCCTGCCTGTATCTGTACCTTCGCACTGTTCATTGATGAAACCTGCGGCAGAACAGTTTGCACAAGCTTTGGAACAAACTGCCATTGAGCTACCGCGTATTCCTGTAATACAAAATGTCAACGCTGGAATCGCGGCAGATGTTGCGCAATTAGGTCAGGCACTCACTGCGCAATTGTATCAATCGGTGCAGTGGACACAAACTATGCAATACCTACAAGATCAAGGTATTGAATATATCGTGGAATGTGGCCCAGGCAACGTATTGGCGAATCTTGCGAAGCGTTTACCGAATATCGAAAAAGCATTCCCACTCGACACACAAAGTCGTATGGAAGATGCGCTAAATGCCATTTTGGTGGCAGAAGGGAAAATTGCATGACACAAGAACGTAAAGTTGCATTAGTCACAGGTGCAAGCCGAGGGATTGGTGCAGCCATCGCTCAGCAACTTATTCAAGACGGTTTTTTTGTGGTAGGTACTGCCACTTCTGAAGCGGGCGCAGAAAAATTATCGGCAAGTTTTGCAGAAAACGGTGCAGGTAAAGTTTTAGATGTTCGTGATGGTGCTGCCATTGATGCCTTAGTTTCTGACATTGAACAAAGCTATGGTTCAGTTTTGGTATTGGTCAACAATGCAGGCATCACCAAAGATAATTTGTTACTGCGTATGTCAGAAGATGACTGGGATGACATTCTCAATATCCATCTGAAAGCAGTTTACCGTTTATCTAAACGTGTCTTGAAAGGCATGACCAAAGCACGTTTTGGACGCATTATTAATATTAGTTCTGTGGTGGCACATTTTGCGAACCCAGGACAAGCCAACTATTCTGCGGCAAAAGCCGGTATTGAAGCATTCAGCCGAAGCCTTGCCAAAGAAATGGGCAGTCGTCAAATTACAGTAAACTCGGTTGCGCCGGGCTTTATTGCAACTGAAATGACAGATCAGTTAAGTGAAGAAATTCGCAAAAAAATGAGTGAGCAAGTGGCATTAAACCGTTTAGGTGATCCACAAGATATCGCAAATGCAGTGAGTTTCTTGGCTTCTGACAAAGCTGGTTACATCACTGGTACAGTGTTACACGTAAATGGTGGTTTATACATGAGCTAAGCTCAAGTATAAACTTTCAAAATTTTATAGATTCAATTAAACTAACGGCATTAAAAACGCCACAAGCAATGAGGAGAATTCCTGTGAGCGATATCGAACAACGCGTTAAACAAGCGGTTGCAGAACAACTTGGTCTTAAAGCTGAAGAAATCAAAAACGAAGCATCTTTTATGGATGACTTAGGTGCTGACTCTTTAGACTTAGTAGAGCTTGTAATGTCTTTCGAAAACGATTTTGACATCACAATCCCAGACGAAGATTCTAACGAAATCACAACAGTTCAATCAGCAATCGACTACGTAACTAAAAAACTTGGTTAATTGTTGATTTCAGCTCTGCTGAAATGAAAGCCACCGCAAGGTGGCTTTTTTATGCGCTGTCGTTTTTACAATCGAATATGAAAAAGGCGCATTTTGTTAAATGTGTGATGTAGCTTACATTTTGTTACCAGGCTAGTGTCTAATCACAACCGAAGTCGCTTATTTTTTTAGTTATAAATGAATGAGAACAGAAACGTGCTTATGTAAGTGAGCGACGCTTTATAACAGCAGAAAAAAATAGGAGTACCTCATGGGTCTTTTTGATTTTGTAAAAGGGATTGGTAAGAAAAATACAGCACCTGCAGAGCCACAAGCTGCACCAAGCACACCTGCAGAACCATCAGCACAAGAAATTGCCAATAAACTTTTGGGGCATGTGAAAAGTTTAGGCTTACCTGTGACAGGTTTATCGGTGAGTTATAACGCAACTACTGACTTAGCGACAGTGCGTGGACAGGTCAACAGTCAGGCAGACCGTGAAAAAATTATTCTTGCAGTGGGTAATATTGACCATGTTGCACAAGTAGATGATCAACTCACAGTTGCAACCCCAGAACCAGAAAGCAAGTTCTATACAGTAAAATCAGGCGATACCTTATCTAAAATTTCTAAAGAATTTTATGGGGATGCCAACCAATACAACAAAATCTTTGAAGCTAACCGTCCATTACTAAAAAATGCCGATGACATTTTCCCTGGTCAAGTGTTGCGTATTCCTGCTTAAATGTGAGCAGTCTGAATAAAAAAGGCGCGTGATGCGCCTTTTTTTATTTTGTTTTTTGTCGTTTTTGGGGTGTTAGATTATTGTCCTATTCTCATAATGAACAAAAGAAGTAAAAAAAGACTTTGTTGTATAAATATTTTGTAAGATAACGATTTTTAAAAGTTTGTGGAAATTTTAAAAAATAAATAAATTAAATAAAGCATAGCGCAGATTCAAATCCCAAGTGCAACACATTTGTAGTTAGTTGAAAAAGTTAGGTGTATTCATAGAATCATTAGACTTTTTCAACTCGCAATTGGAAAGCACACAATGAAGAAATACACCCAACTTTC